>JALDXK010000352.1:0-6569 GCA_032155105.1 Acidobacteriota bacterium | reverse complement strand
CGAGGCCAGGGGCGGCGCAGCGGGTGCCTCCTCGGCGGCTTTCGGCTCGGCCTTCTTCACCGGCGCGGTCTTGCGGGGTGCGTCCGTTACGGGTGTGTTGCCTGTTTTCTTCGGGACGACGCGCGGGGCGGGTGCCGGCGCTCCGGGGGCTGGGGCGGGCGTGGGCTCGGGAGCCTCGCGCATCAGGAACACCACTCCAACACCCAAAAGAACGGTTATAGCCCCGATGATCACGACCTTAGGCATGCGTGCCAGATCGTATACCAAGGTGTCTGGAGCACCCCATTCCGGGAATGGTAATCAACCAACCCTGGCGGCAGTATTAGGAGTGTGAGCACCATGCGGACCAGATTGTTCGCGGCACTGATCGCCGCCGCCACACTCGTTGCGGGCGCATCGGCGCAGCCACCGGCGCCTTCGGAGTGGTTCCAATGGCGTGGGCCGAACCGCGACGGGCATTCCACCGAGACCGGGTTGCTGCAGGCCTGGCCGAAATCGGGGCCGCAAACCGTGTGGCGCGCGTCGGGTGTCGGGAACGGGTATTCGTCGTTCTCCACGTCGGGCGGACGCCTCTACACGCTCGGCGCGCGCGGCAACATCGAATACGTGGTGGCGCTCGATCGCGCCACCGGCAAGAAGGTGTGGGAGTACGCAAACGGCCGGCGCTACGAAAACGATCGCGGCGACGGGCCGCGCAGCACGCCGACCGTGGACGGCGATCGCCTCTACGTGATGGGCGGCAGCGGTGACCTCACCTGCCTCGATGCCGCAACCGGGAAGCGCATCTGGACCATCAACGTGGTACGGAAGTTCGGCGGCGTCAATCCGTACTGGGGCTACAGCGAATCACCACTGATCGTGAACGATCGGATCCTCGTCAACGCCGGCGGCAGAAGCGCGTCGATCGTCGCCGTGTCGAAGGCCGACGGCGCCACGCTGTGGCAGCAGCACAGCGACGGCGCGGGCTACTCGTCGCCGATGTTGCTACGCACTGGCAGCCTCAACCAGGTGATCTTCTTCACCGACTCGCGCACGCTCGCCGTCGATCCACGCGACGGGCGCCTGCTGTGGTCGTACAACAAGGCCGCAAACGGCACTGCCAACATCGCCACGCCGATCCTGCGCGGCACGCGCGTGTTCGTGTCGTCGGATTACGGCACCGGCGCGGCATTGCTCGACGTGCGCGCGGCGGGCAACATCGCGACCGCCAACGAGGTGTATTTCACGCGCGACATGCGCAATCACCACGCCAGCTCAGTACTGGTTGGCGATCACCTGTACGGATTCTCGAGCAGCATCCTGACCGCGCTGGCCTTTGATAGCGGCAAGCAGGCGTGGCGCGATCGCAGCGTGGGCAAGGGGTCACTGATTTTTGCGGACGGGCGTCTCTACCTGTATAGCGAGGATGGCGTGGTCGGGCTCGCGGAAGCCTCGCCGCTGGCCTATCGCGAGCACGGCCGCTTCACGATTCCGCAGCAATCGGGGCAGCCGACATGGAGCCATCCGATGATCGCGGGAGGATTGTTGATAGTGCGCGACCAGGACATCGTCTACGCCTACGATGTCGGAACTGCGCGATAATGTTAGGCCCCGTCAGTCCAGATGATAGGTAAAACGCCCGCCCCCACGTGCGTGAAGTGCGGCCATGCTGTGCCGCAAGGGGCGGGGTTTTGCCCGAATTGCGGGACCCAGGTTCACGAGATCGCCTTCGAAAGTCCGAATCCATCCCCCACCGACACGGTGCTGCCATTGAACGTTGGCGGCGCTGCTGCCGGCGGCGATGCACGCACCGTCCCACCGACACGCGTGCTCCACGAGGCGGAGACCGTTGGACCTACCGGCATCCCGACGTCGCTCGACAACCCGTCGCCGCGTCCCGCGGCGCGCGGCGGCGATGGTCCCTTCGTTCCGGGGCAGCAAGTGGGTCCGCGTTACACGATCCTCAAGCTGCTCGGCATCGGCGGCATGGGAGCGGTGTACCAAGCCTTCGATCACGAGCTCGGTGTGGCCGTCGCGATCAAGGTGATCCGGCCGGCCGCGCAATCCGATGCGACGGCGGCGAAGGAGCTCGAGCAGCGATTCAAGCGCGAGCTGGTCCTCGCGCGCCAGGTCACGCACAAGTACGTGGTCCGCATCCACGACCTCGGCGAGATCGACGGCATCAAGTACCTGACGATGCCGTTCGTCGAAGGCGAGACGCTCGCGCAGGTGCTGCGGCGCAGCGGACCCATGCCGGTGGCGAGGGTGATCAAGATCGCGCAACAGATCGCCCAGGGACTTGCGGCGGCGCACGAGGAGGGCGTGATCCACCGCGACCTCAAGCCCGAGAACATCATGATCGAGCAGGCGGCCGACGAGCCGGTTGCCAATAGCGGCGACGCGCTGATCCTGGACTTCGGGATCGCGCGCTCGGTGGATCACGGCGGCACGCAGACTGCTGCCGGTTCCGTGGTCGGTACGCTCGAGTACATGGCGCCTGAACAGGCGCAGGGCAAGAAGGTCGATCAACGCGCGGATCAGTACGCGTTCGGATTAATCGTCTACGACATGCTGCTGGGGAGGCAGCGCCTCGCCACGGGCGAAAGCGCAATGGCGGAGTTGTTGAATCGCATCGCCGTCGCCCCGCCCGCCCCGCGCACCTTCAAACCCGACATTCCCCAATCCCTCAACGACATCGTCGTGCGCTGCCTGCATCCGTCGCCGGATTTGAGGTACCCGACCACCGCTGAACTGGTGAACGTGCTCGAGCACCTGATGCCGGACGGCCACGTGCGATCGGACGTGCACGAGGTGTTCGTCGAGAAGTCCCGGCCGGCGTGGCAGCTCGCGCTCGCTGCGTTGGTGATCGTGGCGATGGCGGGGACCGCGGGGTGGGTGGTGTCGAACCGCACCGGCGGTGGCAGTGGCATGCCTACCGCATCAGAAGTGCGCGAGCCGGTGTCGGTGCTGGTTGGCGACTTCGAGAACAAGACCGGCGATCCGGTGTTCGACGGAGTGGTCGAACAGGCGCTCGGCCTCGGCATCGAGGGCGCGTCGTTCGTCAACGCGTTCCCGCGCCGCGATGCGCTGCGCGCCGCGGCGGCGATCAAGCCGGGTGCGAAACTCGATGAACAGACCGCGCGCCTCGTGGCGCTGCGCGAGAACCTCGGGATGGTGATCGTCGGCACGATCGAATCGAAGGGCACCGGGTATCACATCACGATCAAGGGCGTCGGCCCTGGTGCCGACGCTGCCGTGAAGTACACGCTCGAAGACAATGCGGCCAACAAGGCCAGCGTGCTGCAGACCGTGGGCGAACTGGCCGCGCAGGTGCGTGTGGCCCTGGGCGATACCGAGGCGCCCGCCGCCACCGACGCGTTCACCGCGGCGAGCCTC
Source organism: Acidobacteriota bacterium (assembly GCA_032155105.1). GTDB lineage: Bacteria > Acidobacteriota > Vicinamibacteria > Vicinamibacterales > UBA2999 > 12-FULL-67-14b. The sequence continues at coordinate 3,194 of JALDXK010000352.1, read as the reverse complement.
GAGGCCGCGAGCACGTACGTGCGTGCGCAAGAGACCCTGGCAGCAGGTAATGCGGCGGCCGCCATTCCCATTTATCTGGAGGCGGCGAAGCTCGATCCGGAGTTCGGCCGTGCCTGGTCTGGCGCCGCCACGGCGGCCCGCAATCTCGGACGGCTGGACGAGGCCGATCGCTATTACAAGGAAGCGCTGGCGCGCATCGATCGGATGTCGGAGCGCGAAAGGCTCAGGACCCGCGGACAGTACTATCTGTTTTCCAACAACGGGCCGAAGGCCGTCGACGAACTGACGGCGCTGCTCGATCGGTTCCCGACCGACAGCGTCGGCATGAGCAACTTGTCGATCGCGTACCAGCAGCTGCGCCAGTTCGACAAGGCCATGGACGTCGGCGCGCGCGCGGCAGCGCAGAATCCCAACAACGTGATTCGCCAGAACAACGTCGCGTTGTACGCGATGTATGCCGGCAGGTTCGAGGATGCAGTGGACCGCGGCCGGCGTGCCTCGGAGATCAACAAGACCTATCCGCTCGCCTGGGTGACGCAAGGCCTTGGCTACGAGGCACTCGGCAAGTACGACGATGCGACCACGGCATACCAGACGCTGGGCGCCCTGCCTGGCTTCAAGGCGGTGGCGGCGCAGGGCCTGGCCGATGTCGCGCTACTGCGCGGACGCGTCAACGATGCCGCGGCAGCGCTCGAGCCGTTGTTGGACGAAAAGCTGGCGCCCGCACAGGCCGCGCGCACGCGCACCACGCTGGCCTCGGTGCGATTGAGCCAGGGACGCGCGGCGGACGCGATCAAGCTTGCCGACGCGGCGCTTGCCGCCAGCCCGGATGCGACGACGCGATTCGAGGCCGGGCGCATCCTGCTCGCCGGGGGCAACGCGAATCGCGCCAAGTCGGTCGCGGCCGAACTGGACAAGGCGTTGCTGCCGACCACGCAGGCGCTTGCCGCGACGCTGGAAGGGGAAATTGCGCTGGCCTCGCGCGATGCGCGCACGGCGATCAGTTCATTGCAGCGCGCGTTGAAGCTCTCGGACGCGTGGCACACGCGGTACCTGCTCGGCCGCGCGTATCTCGACGCCGGGGCCTTCACCGAGGCCGATTCGGAGTTCGATGCCTGCCTGCGCCGGCGCGGCGAGGCCACCGCGGTGCACCTCGACGACGTGCCGACGTGGCGGGTGATTGCGCCGCTGTATTACTACCAGGGCGTGACGCGCGCGGCGATGAAGAACGGCCCCGGCGCCGCCGAGGCCTTCAAGACGTTCCTGGCCTTCAAGGACGGCGGCGACGAGCAGAACGCCCTCGTCGCCGATGCGCGCAAGCGCCTCGCGCAGTAATCAGCGCGAGGACCCTCACAACCAATTGGTGGCCGCCGCCTACGGCGTCGTCACCTGCCGGCACGCTGAGAATTCGGAGGTACCGCTAGGCCCCGACGCGGTGGCCGTGACGAACCATCCGGCGGGAACCGCCGCGACGTTGACGGTCTGAACGCCAGGCGCGGTGACGTTGAATATGCCGAGAAGCGTTGCGCCCTCGCCGTGACCGCTGGCGTTGCACGATTGGACGGAGAAGATCCGGACATTGTGCGACGTGTTGGCGAAGCTGGTCGTATCGATCGTGACGTCGGTGCCGGAGGCAAGCACGGCGCTCGTGATCACCGGAAAGTTCTGGAGGCCATTTGCGCCGGTGTCCGCATCACCGGGGTCGTTCGGCGTGACGCCATCGCCGCCGAGGTCGATACCGAGGCCGCCGTTGTTGCGAATCGTGTTCTCGCGGATCTGCACCATGGTTCCCGCGCCGACGACGGAGATCCCGCCTTCACTGCCGTTATTGGCGATGACGTTGCTAAGCCCAGTGAGGCCGCCGATGACATGGCTCGTGCCTTCGATTCGCATGCCGGCAAGGCCGTTGCCCCTTCCCAGCGTGCCGGTGGCGTCCGTGCCGATCCAATTGAGCGCGACAAGCACATTCGATGGATTCGGATCGGTCTCGAGCACCTTGATGATGCTCACGCCGTAAGCACCGTTGCCCGCAATCACGTTTCCGGTAAGTGCCACCGAGCTGCCGGCCTCGATGGCGCCCGCCGTACGAATCGTGACGCCACTGTAGCCATTGCCGACCGCGTCGTTGTTGACATTGAGGCCGATGATATTTCCCCGGATCGTCGAGGTCGTCGCGCCGAGGTTGGCGATGATGCCGGCGCCACCCGCGATGTCACCATTTCCGGAGATGTAATTGCCTTCGACGGCCGCCGCCGATGCTGGCTGGGCCGTCGAGCACGATGCCCTTGTTGTTGTTCGAGCGTGCGGCAATGCCCGTCGGATCGAGACCAATCAGGTTGTTACGGATCAGCGGCATCGGCGACATTGCGTCGACAATGTGAATGCCCGGTCCGATATTCTGAGGCAGGGGCCCGCCGTTACCGGAGATGACGTTCCTGGACTGTCCGGGTTCGCCGATCAGAGTGTTCGGCGCGTTCTGCACGCGGATGCCGCCAGAGTTGTTGCCGGCGTCATCGCCGTTGGCGTCGAGGCCGATGCGGTTGCCGCGGAACACCGTGCCATTGACCGGTGCCAGCGCAGGGCCATGCTGCAGGTCTACGCCCCACAGCGTGTTGCCCGAGATGAGGTTGTCGTTGAAGACATTGTTCGTGGGGCCGTCGTACATCGCCCCGCCATTGCCGGTGTTGCGGACCACGGTGATGCCGTTCCAGCCCATGCCGATCTTGTTGTTGTCGATCGTGTTGGCGAGGGCGCCGAGCAGCACGACGAGGCCGTCGCCGCTGTTGCCGGAGATGACGTTCTGGCGAATCGTGCTCGTGTTCGCGCGCCACTGCACGCCGAGGCCGTTGCCGAGGATGGTGTTGCTGCGATCGGTGCCGATGTAGTTGTGCTCGATCAGGTGCCCGAAGTGCGTCTGGAACGCGAGGATGCCCTGACCGAAGTTCGAAATGCTCAGGCCGCGGATGGTGATGTTGCTGCTGTCGAGAAAGAATCCGACCCAGCCAGTTGTAGAGCTCGGGCTCCTCACGCCCACGACCGGCCGGCCGTCCCAGCCGGGCTGCGTGGTGGCGTCGATGGTCACGGACTCCGTGAGGTTCGGAAGCGGGGACGCGACGGTGATCACCGCGGGAGTTACCGGCGTCGCCCCGGGAATGTTAAACGTGATCGTCTGCGTTCCCGGCGCCGTGTTGGCC
>JALDXK010000351.1:0-6585 GCA_032155105.1 Acidobacteriota bacterium | reverse complement strand
CCTGTAACCCTTGTAACCCCTGTAACCTTGTAACCCCTGTAACCTTGTAACCCTGTAACCTTGTAACCGTTCTATTTGACCTTCCATTCCTGCAGGCCCGCCGAAAATCCCTGTTGCATTGTGACTTCGATGCGCAGCGCGGGCGTGGTGACGGGATTGAAGTTGACGGCATTCCAGGCATTGCGCGCCACGCCGTAGGCGCCGCGAGCTTCGACCGGCAGCCACTGGTCGCCAGACTTGTAGAGCAGGCGCCAGGATGCCGGCACGCGCACGCCGCCGCGGCCGGTGTCGTCGAACCAGTAGATCTCGCTGGTTGATACCGTCGACGGTTTCGCGAACGTCAATTCGACCCATTCCATCGCGCTGCCCTGCACCGGCCACCAATCGAAATACGCGGTCGAGTCTGCCGAGCTTGCCGGCTCCTCGCCGTCGATGATGTTGCGCGCATTCTTGCCGCGGCCGTTCGGCAGCGGCGACGCCGCGATAGTGGCGGTGGTCACGACCGTCGGAAACGGTGTTGGCCGGGCCGCCGCGTCGGTGCGCGCGAGCCACACGGTCATCTGGCCGCGGCCGCGGTTCGCCCACATCGCGTAAGGAATGGCCACGAACGGCTGCTCGCGCTTCTGCACCGCGCCCCGCGCGTCGTAGGCCAGGCCGACCGCGCGGCCGGTGATCACCTGCACGCCGTTCAGCAGATCGCGGCGGAACTCGCTCGACAGGCGATTGCCGTCCGGCAGCACGATGTTGCGCACCTTGCCGTCGGGATTGTCGGGCCACTCGGCGGCGAACACGATCGGCCCGCGCTGTAGCGCCACGCGGCCGCGGTTGGCCATCACCTGCGGATTCGACTCCACGCGGCGCACCGGCATCGGCAGATCCAGCGTGATGACGTCACCGGCCGACCAGGTGCGATCGACCGTCACGAAGCCCTTGTCGAGCGTGGTCGCCACCGGCGCGCCGTTCACGCGGAGGGTTGACGACGCGGCGTCGATCTCATCCGTGAACCGATACAGGTCGCTGGGCACAGGCTGGTTGCGCGCCCATCCCGGAATGCGCACGTTGATCGCGAACGTTCGGGAACGCTGCGGCTTCACGGTCATCTTCACGGCGCCGTCCCACGGATAGCGCGTGTCCTGATCGATCGTGATCGGCCCTTCGGGGAGATCGATCGTGGCCGTCCCGCGCGCGAAGAGGTTGACGAACACCGCATCACCGCGCGTGGCATAGAGGTAGCCGGGCACCGAGGGCATGAAGCGCGTGATGTTGCCGGGGCAGCAGGCCACGCCGAACCACTCCTGCCGCGCGTGCTGGCCGTTGGACTCGAGCGGGTTCGGATAGAAGAACGTCTTGCCGTCGAGCGAGACGCCGGAGAGCAGGCCGTTGAAGAGCGTGCGCTCCATCACGTCGAGGTACTTTGCGTCGCCTTCGAGCAGGAACAGGCGATGGTTCCAGAAATCCATGCCCACCGACGCGCAGGTCTCGTTGTACGCGGTCATGTTGGGCAGCTCGTAGGGCTGGCCGAACGCCTCGCCGCTGCCGGAGGCGCCGATGCCGCCGGTGAGATAGAGCTTGCTGGTGATCAGGTAGTCCCAGATGCGCTTGCCGGCGGCGCGCATGGCCTGGTCGCCGGTGACCGCGGCGACGTCGGCCATGCCGGAATACATGTAGACGGCGCGCACCGCGTGACCGACCGGCTCGCTCTGTTCGATCACTTTCAGGTGCGCCTGGTTGTAGTTCAGGCCGCGCGGGTTGGCGCGCTCGCCGGGCGGGAACGGCCCCGGCCCGCGCTCATCGAGCAGGAACTTCGCGAGATCGAGATACGGCTGCGTGCCGGTGACGCGGTATAGCTTCACCAGCGCCATCTCGGTGATCTGGTGACCCGGCCACGTGGTCCGCTTGCCGGGGCCGAAGGTGACCACGAGGAGATCGGCCGCCTTGATCGCGACGTCGAGCAGCGTGCGCTTGCCGGTGGCGAGATAGTGAGCCACCGCCGCTTCGAACAGGTGGCCGAGATTGTAGAGTTCGTGGCTGTCGTCGCGTTCGAGGACCCATCGCTCGGTGCCGGCCCAGCGGTGCGGGTTCTTCGGATCGATCGTGCGCGTGGTGTAGATATAGCCGTCTGGTTCCTGCGCTGCCGCGATCTTCGCGATCAGGCCATCGACGTACGCATCGAGCTTCGGATCGGGCGTGACGCTGAGCGAGTACGCCGCGCCTTCGATCACCTTGTACAGATCGGTCTCGTCGAACGGGTAGCCGGGCGGCCGCTTGTCGACGGTGGCATCGCCGCGGAGCACTGCGGCAGCGCGGTCGAACAGGGCGACGCGGCCGGTAAGCTCGCACTGTTCAAAGGCCGACGGAATGCTCGACGTGCGGTTGATCTCGATGCGCGGCGCCCAGAAGTCGTCGTTCAGGTGCACGGCGGTGAACGGCACCGGCTTGATCGGGTAGTCGGGTTTGGTTTGCCCGGCCTGCGCCAGGAGATTGAGGCGCATCGGCGCGCCTTCGCAGGCAAGCTGTACGACTGTGGCGATCGACGCGAAGGCGACGATGACGAGTGTCGCCGTGAGCTTCCATCGCTCCCTGGCCGCCGCCGACTCCATGATCCGTCGCGCGCTCATGGCGCGGATGATAGCATTCGGCCTCATGTCTCCAACGCCGCGATTCTCATCCGCACAACTGTCATACGCCGCCGGGCTCAAGGGGTATCTCGATCGTCCTGCCGCCCTGGAATTCCTGAAGACGATGGACATCAAGATGAGCGTCGGCCACTGGTCGGCCGGCGACTTCTGCGATCGCTTTGCGCCGCCGGGGTATCACTCCGACGATCCGGGGTTCCGGAACGACTTCGAAGGGCAGTGCCGGCGCACGCAGGCGGCGGGCATCGACGCGATCGAGATCCACCAGAGCGTGTTCGAGAAGACGCTGAACGGCGATCTCGATCACGCGCACATCGAGCGCGCGCAGCAGACTTACCTGGCGGAGCTTGGCATGCGCGTCACTGCCTGCAACATCAACACCTGGACCAACCCGAAGTTCAGGCTGGGCGGCCCGTGCAACCCCAATCCGGCGCTGCGCAAGGCGGCGCTCGACGAAGTGTTGAAGGGCGTCGAGATCTGCACGCTGATGAAGATCCCGGTCCTCAGCGTGTGGCCGGGCTCGGACGGCGCTGACTATCACTTTCAGATCGACTACAAGCAGTCGATCGAGTGGTTCACCGAGGCGCTGGTGGCCGTGAACCAGGAATGTGTGAAGCACGGCATCAAGCTGGCCGTCGAACCGAAGCCGTACGAGCCGCGCGAGCTGTACATGATCATCCCGACGGCGGCATCGGCGATCCTCGTGGCGCAGCAGGTGAACAAGGCCTGCGGCGGAACCAACTGCGGCCTGACGATCGACTACGGCCACCAGAAGATGGAAGCGACCACGGCGTCGACGTCGTGCGACCTGGCTGCCTACGCGGGCGTGCCGGTGCACAAGTTCGACATCAACGACGCGCGCCAGGGCCGCAACGATCAGGACCTGATGTTCGGCACGATCTCCATTCCCGAGTCGGTCGAGTATCTTCATGCGACGTTCGTGCGCGATTATCGCGGCTACTACAGCCAGGATCAGTTCACCTATCGCGAAGACCCGACGCGCGCCATCGAGCGAAGCATGATCAACTTCGCGAACCTGGCCCTGAAAGCGGTGCGCATCTATGCGCGCCAGGCCGAGCTCGACAAGGCCCGGGCCGCGGGCACGGGCCCTGACGTGCTCGACGTGGTCTCGCCGGTGCTGGTTGGCTGAGGATCGGACTGGGGTCAGGTCGCGGCCGGCCTGTGGAAATCGGAGCAACTTCTGCGACGTCCCTGGGGCAGCGATCGCAGAAAATGAAGCGTTTTGGCATGTAAAGGTGCCAGACCCCTTTACAATTCATGTTCACGATAGGTATCGACTTCGGGACGAACTCAGCGCGCGCCATCGTGGTGTCGTGCGCCGACGGCAAGACCATCGGCAGGGCAGTGGCCGACTATCACAGTGGCGACCACGGCGTCCTGACACATCCGAAGGATCCGCATCTGGCCCGGCAGAATCCTGCCGACTACATCGGCTCGCTCGGCCACGCGATATCCGGTGCGCTCAGCCAGGCGGACGCCTCGCCCGGATTCTCACGCGATCGCGTGATTGGGATTGGCGTGGACACCACCGGATCCACGCCGCTGCCGATCGACGCAAAGGCGCGGCCGTTGGCCATCGACTCCCAATGGGAAAGCCACCTCGCCGCGCAGGCGTGGTTGTGGAAAGACCACACCGCCGCGGAGGAAGCCGCCGACATCACCGCGATGGCCGCCGAGCATGCGCCCGAGTACCTCGCGCCGATTGGCGGGACGTACTCATCGGAGTGGTGGTGGGCGAAAATCTGGAAGTGCCTGAAGGTGGCACCCGAGGTCTTCGACGCGGCCCACAGCTGGGTCGAGCTTGCTGACTACATTCCGGCGGTGCTCGCAGGTGTCGACGACCCGGCAAAGATCGTGCGCTCGGTATGCGCCGCCGGACACAAGGCGATGTACTCCGACGCATGGGGTGGTCTGCCGTCGAAGGCGTTCCTCGAGCGGCTCGATCCGCAACTGGCCGACCTGCGCGACCGTCTGTATGACACCGCTCATCCTCCAGGCACGCCCGCGGGTCATCTCAGTGCGGAATGGGCGAACGTGCTCGGTCTGCGCGAGGGCATCGTGATCGCGATGGGTGGCTTCGATGCGCACTACGGCGCGGTCGGTTCGGGGATCGAGGTCGGCACGCTCGTCAAGATCATCGGCACGTCGACGTGTGATTGCGCGATCGTCGGGCTCGACGGGCTCGACGGGCTCGACGAACCTAAAGGTTCGTCGCCGCACGAACCGGGGATGCAAGAACCGGGGATGCAAGAACCGGAGATGCAAATACCGGGGATGCAAATACCGGGGATCTGCGGCATCGTCAACGGATCGATCTTGCCGGGGTTCCTCGGTGTCGAGGCGGGTCAGTCGGCGGTGGGCGATCTGCTGAAGTGGTGGGTCGAAGGCGTGTGCCAGGGCGACGACCACCTGCACGACGAACTGTCGCGACAGGCGGCAGCGATCCAGCCCGGCGCGTCAGGCCTGCTCGCGCTCGATTGGAACAACGGCAACCGCACCGTGCTGGTCGATCCGCAGCTTACCGGCCTGATCATGGGGCAGACGCTCCACACCACGCGGGCGGAGATCTATCGCGCCTTGATCGAAGCCACGGCGTTCGGCGCGCGGGTGATCATCGAGCGGCTGCGCGACCATGGCGTGGCGATCGATCGCGTCGTGTGTTGCGGCGGCATCGCGGAAAAGAACGATCTGTTCATGCAGATCTACGCGGACGTGCTCGGTACGCCGATGCTGATCGCCGGCTCGCCGCACGCGCCTGCCCTCGGCGCCGCCAGTTCCGCGGCCGTGACGGCCGGTGCGACGGCCGGTGGCTTCGATTCGTGGCAGGTGGCCCAGCAGCAGATGACCACGTTGAAGGAGAAGCAGTTCGAGCCAGACGACGCCGCGCGCGACGTCTACGATGAGCTTTTCGAGCTGTACCATGCGCTGCATGATGGCTTCGGCAACGTCACGCCGCACGCGGCGTTCGGAGAGGTGATGAAGGAACTGCTCGCGATCCGCTCCGGGGCCACAGACAGTCAAGAAGTAGCCGCTGATAGCACAGACACCACAGATTCATAGCCGCAGACAGCACAGATGACACGAATCAAGGAAGTCGCGTGCCGCGCCAACCTCGACCTGGCGAAGACCGGGCTCGTGGTCGAGACCTTCGGCAACCTGTCGGTGATCGACCGTGCCGCCGGCGTGTTTGCGATCAAGCCGAGCGGCGTGCCGTACGAGGCGCTCACGCCAGACAAGATGGTCCTGGTTTCGCTGGAAAGCGGGCAGCCGGTCGAGGGGACGCTCCGTCCCTCGTCTGATACGCCGACGCACCTCGAGCTGTATCGTGCGTTCGCCTGCGGCGCGATCGTCCACACCCATTCCGAGTACGCCACGACATTCGCGCAGGCGCGGACGCCGATCGGCTGCATGGGGACGACGCACGCCGATTACTTCCGCGGCGACATCCCGGTGACGCGGGCGATGACGGAAAGCGAGATTGCGGACGCCTATGAGAAGAACACCGGCCTGGTGATCGTGGAAACGTTCAGGACGCAGTCGATCTCACCGGAGGAAGTGCCGGCAGTGCTGGTCGCGAACCACGCGCCGTTCACCTGGGGTCGCGATGCCGCTCACGCGATTGAACTGGCGCGCGTCCTGGAGCTGGTCGCGCGGATCGACTGGCGGGCGCGCGTGATGGCGCCGGATGCGCCGAGGCCGGCCCGTTTCCTGATCGACAAGCACTACGACCGTAAGCACGGCAGCCGCGCCTACTACGGACAGCGGTAGCGCCAGGATCAGGAATCAGGAAAGCTGGTATTCGGGCGTGCTCATGATCAGGTGCACGGTCATGCGCAGCGCGTCTTCCATGTAGGTCCTGGCGCGCGCGAGGTCGGTCGTGCCGAGTTCCTTCGTCAGGAACTCGACGAACGCGTCGCGCGCGGCCGGC
>JALDXK010000350.1:0-6599 GCA_032155105.1 Acidobacteriota bacterium | reverse complement strand
GGTCGTTGGTCGGATCGACGCGGATCTGGCTGAAGTACATCGGCCGCGGATTGACGTTGGACATCTTCCGCCACGACATCCCGGCATCGTCGGAGCGATAGGTGCCGCTCTCGGTCTGGTGCTGGATCACCGCGTAGAGGATGTTGGGATTCTTGCGATAGATGTCCATCCCGATGCGGCCAAGGTTGCCGGGCGGGATGCCATTGGTGAGCTTCGTCCAGGTGCGCCCGGCGTCGCTGGACTTGTGAATGCCGCTGCCAGGACCGCCGCCGTTGAAGCCCCATCCGGCGCGCCGCCGTTGGTACATGGCGGCGTAGATCACCTTGTTGTTGCTCGGGTCCTGCACCAGTTCGGTGGCGCCGGTGTCGGCGTCGACGAAGAGCACGTTGGTCCAAGTCAGGCCGCCGTCGGTGGTCTTGAAGACGCCACGTTCCTTGCCGGGGCCCCACACGCTGCCGAGCGCCGCCACGTAGACCACGTCGTGATCGACCGGGTCCACGATGATGCGGGAGATGTGCTTGGAGTCGCGGAGCCCCATGTTCTTCCACGTGTGCCCGCCGTCGGTGGACTTGTAGACGCCGTTGCCCCACGAGCCACTTTGGCGGTTGTTGTTCTCGCCGGTGCCGACCCACACCAGGTTGGCATCGTCGTGCGCAATCGTCACGTCGCCGATCGAGACGGCGTCATCCTGATCGTCGAACAGCACTTCCCAGGTCGTGCCGTTGTTGGTGGTCTTCCAGAGGCCGCCTGTGGCGGTTCCCACGTAGAAGACCGCGGGGTTGGATTCGAGGACGGCGAGGTCATCGACGCGTCCTCCCATGGTCGCCGGCCCGATACTGCGAAACTTCAAACCCGCGAACGGGTCGGCCGCTGCTTCGCTCGGCGCCTGGCCGTACACGCTTCCTCGAGCGGCGACGAGTGCGAAGAGCGCGAGCAGGCAGGCCAGCACAGCAGTAGAGGTGTGGTGACGAGGCCTCATTGGTGTCCTCCTAGTCCCAGAAATCTGCGGGACTGTACCACGCGCATCGTCTGCACTGATGACGCGCGTGCGCGACATGCGTGGTCGATATGCGAGGCATTACGTCTTGCGCCTTGACCCTGTTACTACTTAGGAGTAGTTTCGCGACCATAGCGATGGTCCCTGTGATGGGACCGTCCCAGCCCCCCGGTCGATACGTCGGTTGTGTCTTTAACGATCGGAGACCGCAGATGGCATTGAACACATCCCCTGGAAACTTAGCGCTCACACGCTTCTGGATGCCGGAGGCCTGCTGTATCGCCGTGCTGGCTCTGTTGCTCCTGATCCTCGGTTCCACTCCAGCACTCGCCCAGAGCACCGGTTCTGCTATTCAGGGAACCGTTACGGATGAGCAAGGTGCTGTCATGCCCGGAGCGACCGTGGTGGTCGCCAACGTCGGGACAGGTTGGACCCGCGACGTCGTGACAGACGAGCGCGGGTGGTACCGCGCCACGGCCATTCAGCCGGGCGACTATGAAGTGCGGGTCACGCTGCAGGGCTTTGCCACGCAGATTCGCCGCGGCCTCACGGTGACGGTTGGGCAGGAGGCCACCGTCAACATCTCGCTTCGGGTCGCGACCCTCGAGGAATCCGTCACGGTCACCGGGGCGGCCCCGCTGGTCGAAACCACGCGCAGCACCCTGGGCACCACGGTGACGCGTGACTCACTCGACAACCTGCCGCTCATCACGCGCAACTTCGCGGGGCTCGCGACGCTGGCCCCGGGCGTCACCGGTGTCGGTGGCGGCGGCGTCACGGCGCAAGGCCAGACCGACCGCAGCAACAGCTACATGGTGGATGGCGTCAGCAACGACCAGATCGTCACGGCCGGCAACCGCGGAGGGTTCTCGCTCGAGGCCGTCCGCGAGTTCGCGGTGATGACCAACCAGTTCTCCGCCGAATACGGGTTGTCCTCGGGCGCCGTCTTCACCGTGATCACGCGCTCGGGCACCAACGAGCTCAGCGGACGCGGCTTCGTGTTTCATCGCGGCGACAACCTGGACGCGCAGAATCCGTTCTCGAAGGCCCAGGGCTCGGGCCAGGCGCCCTTCAGCCAGCAGCGGTATGGCGGTTTCCTCGGCGGGCCGATCGTGCGTGACCGGCTCCACTATTTCGGCTCCTATGAAGGCTCGCGCGAGCGGGAGACCTCAGTCATCACCGCGGCGGTGGTGCCAGTCGACCAGCGCGAGACCCCCAATCCCTCCGATTCCCACAACGCATTCATCAAGCTCGATGGCCGGATGAACGACAAGCACTCGATGCAGCTGCGCTACCGCGCCGACAGCGGTCTGTCGACCGGCAACAGCATCGGCGGCCTCAATACCCGAGAGCGCGGCACCAACAACGATTCGTTGGTGCAGGACGTGGTCGGCAACTTCACGACGATCCTGTCGTCGCGGGCGTTGAACGAATTCCGGTTCCAGTGGGGGCGGCAATCGACCTGGACCACCACGGATGGCTGGAGCACTGCGGGCATGCCGGAAATCAATCGTCCGTCCAGCCGCTCGGGCAAGGCGTATAACCAGCCGCAGGGCCGCGACGAGAACCGGTTGCAGTTCATCAACAACGTGACCTACACGGTCAGCTCTCACGACATGAAGTTCGGCGCAGATATCAGCATCATTCGCGCCCCGACGTTCTTCCCGCGCAACGGCGACGGCACGTTCACGTTCACGACTGATCGGCCGTTCGACGAGAACGACTTGACCACTTATCCGACGCAATTCACGCAATCGATCGCGGATCCCAATGTCGACCTGGACGACGACATCCTGGCGTTCTTCGTGCAGGACACGTGGCGCGTGCGCACCGACCTGACGATCAGCATGGGGGTTCGTTACGATCGCGAGAACGCGTTCAGCCGCATTACCGGCGTGCCCGACGATACGAACAACATCGCGCCGCGGTTCGGCGTGATCTGGGATCCCTTCAAGGACGGCCGCACGGCGGTTCGCGGCGGCTACGGGCTCTACATCGACCAGGTGTTCCTGAATCCGCCACTCAACGTCGTCCTGGCGCAGCGCGCCAACGACGTCACGATCGTCAACCCCGGGTACCCCGATCCCTTTACGCGCGGCTCCATACAGACCGCGACGCCCAGCATCTCGGTGGCGTCCACGAACATCCGCACGCCGGAAAGCAAGTCGGTAAGCCTGGGGGTGAAACGCGAACTCGCCGCCGGCATGGCGTTGTCGGCCGACGGCGTGTACAGCCGCGGCTACAACCAGTTCAACAATCGCGATCTGAATCCGCGCGATCCGGCTACCGGCACGAGGCCCGATCCCGACTACCTGCGCATCACGCAGTATGAGACTGAGGGCGAGGCCTGGTATCAGGCGCTCCTGATGTCACTCGAGCGGCGCGCCGGCCGGGGCCCCGGCTTCGGCGTCTCGTACACCCTCGCCAAGACGATTCGCAATGTTGAAGGGTTCTTGTTCCTGGCGCAGGACCAATTGAATCCGGATGCCGAGAAGTCCCTGGCGAGCAACAATCGCACGCACCAGCTCGTCGGCCGTCTCAACTGGATGCTGCCCGCCGGGTTCCAGCTGGCCGGCATCGTCCAGTACCGATCGGGTTCGCCGTGGAACGTCACCACGGGCCGCGACAACAATCTCGATACGGAGCAGAACGATCGGCCGGATCTCGTCAATCCCAACGGCGACCCCTACGATCGCGCCACCTACAATGGTGACTTCACCAACCGGGTCGGCAACCTTGGGCGCAATGCCAACACTGGTCCGTCATTCGTGACGGTCGACGCCCGCCTCTCGAAGGTGTTCTCGATGCAGCGCACCCGAATGGAGTTATTCGTCGAGGCGTTCAACGCCACGAATAAGGTCAACTACGCCTCGCCCAACGGCAACCTGCGGTCGTCGCTGTTTGGGACCTCGACGTCGATCCAGGGCAACATGCGGCAGGTCGAGTTGGGGTTCCGAGTGGACTTCTGAGCGCGTCATGTAGCTGCGCGTGGTGGAGCGGACCAGACGTTACGGTCCGCTCCGCACGCGTGTCTTAACTCGAGCAGTAGGGGCAAGGGAGACATTCGACCGGGCGGCGCCGTGCGCACTATGTGCACTCCATGAGTCCCGCAACACCTCGAGTGTGGCTTCGTCGAGATCACCGAATCATCGTTCGTTCCACTTGAGCTTCTGTCGCAGCACTTCGAAGTAACTGCGCGTCGTCGAACGAACGAGACGGAGTGGCCGCTCCGCACGCGTGATCTCGATCTCGTCGCCTTCGTGCATGCCGAAGCCGGTCTGGCCGTCGACGGTCACATACACTTCATCCCCCGCGTTCGATCCCTTCGACCGCACGCGCACCTCGCGCTCGGGCGGAATCACGATAGGCCGGTTGGTCAGCGTGTGCGGCGCGATCGGCGTCAGCACCAGGGCATCCATCGACGGATGCACGATCGGTCCGCCCGCGGCCAGGTTGTAGGCGGTCGATCCCGTCGGCGTCGCGACGATCAGGCCGTCGGCCTTCACACCGGTGACCAGCTGATCGCCGACGAATACTTCCAGCTCGATCATCCGCGACAACGCCGTGCGCGAAAACACCACGTCGTTCAGCGCCATGTACGCCGCCGTCGCGTGGGCGGCGCGCGTCGCCACTGCGCGCAGCATCATGCGCTGGTCGTACGAGGCGCGCCCGGCGAGCACGCATTCGAGCGACTCGAAGATCTCAGGCCTGGTGATCTCGGTGAGAAAGCCGAGCGATCCGAAGTTGACGGCGAGGATCGGGACGTCGTGGCCGCTTTCCGCGATCGCCCTCGCGAGGGCGAGCAGTGTGCCGTCGCCGCCGAGTACGATCGCGAGATCGCACTCGGTCGGCAGCTGTGCTCGATCCACGGTGGTGCGCGATCCCGATCCGAGCAGCTCCGCCGCCTCGGTGGACCACACCGCGGTGCCGCGGCCCGCGAGCCACGACTCGAGCTCGACGAGCGTGTCGCGTGCCGCCGTGAGCCCCGGCTTGACGGCGATGCCTATGCGCATGTCAGATGCATCAAGAATTCTTTGTTTCCCTGCGCGCCCGTAATGGGCGATTCCACGAGGCCTTCGCGCGTCAATCCTACTTCAGCAGCTGCGGCGGTGACCGCGTCGATCACCCGCGCGTGCACCTCGGGATCGTGCACGAGGCCGCCCTTACCGACGTCCGCCCGGCCGGCTTCGAACTGCGGCTTCACAAGCGCGACAATCGCAGTGGTAGCAGCAATCAACGGCGGCAGGACAGGGAAGATGTGGCGCAGTGAGATGAACGACACGTCGATGCTGACCCGCGTGATGAGTGCGCCGGGATCGGGGAGGTCGCCGGGCTTGAGGTAGCGCGCGTTGGTGTTCTCGATCACGGTGACGCGCGCGTCGCTGCGCACTCTCCAGTGCAGCTGGCTGTGGCCGACGTCGAGCGCGATCACGTGCCGCGCCCCGCGTTGCAGCCACACGTCCGTGAATCCGCCCGTCGATGCGCCGATGTCGAGCACGGTGGCGCCAATGGCATCGATCCCGAACGTCTCGAGCGCATGGGCGAGCTTGATGCCGCCGCGGCTGACCCACGGGTGCTCGGGACCGATCACCCGCACGTCGGCGTCGACCGGCACCATCGTGCCCGCTTTCGCCGCGCCATGACCGCCAACGTCGACCTGGCCGGCCAGGATCAGCGCACGGGCCTTCTCACGCGATTCGACGAGTCCCTTTTCGACGAGCAGGGTGTCGAGGCGCTGACGTTTGGACGTCATCACAGAGGTCCTGGGGCCACACGCCCTACGACCGCCGCTCGATGATCCAGGCGGCGATGTTGCCGAGCCGCGAGTCGAGCAGCCCCGCCAGTTCGAGCGCGCGATTCGCATTCGCGTGGCATGCGGAGGCCAGCTCGCGCGAACGCTCGAGGCCGTAGAACGACGGATAGGTCGGCTTGCCGGCCGCGCGATCCTTGCCCGCGGTCTTGCCCAGCGAGCTGTCCGAACCTTCTTCGTCGAGGATGTCGTCGACGATCTGGAAGGCGAGGCCGATCTCGGTGGCGTAGGTGTCGAGCGCCGCCAGCACGCGGTCGCTGCCGCCGCCCATGATCGCGCCGGCCGCGACCGAGGCGCGGATCAGCGCCCCCGTCTTCCGCATGTGCATCGCCTGCAGGCCGTCTGCATCGATCCGCGGCGCCGTGTGGTACGGTCCCGGCTTCACTGCCGCGAGATCGATCGCCTGTCCGCCGACCATGCCCGCCGCCCCCGCGGCCTCGGCCACCGCCGCGATCACGCGCAGCTTCCGGGTCACCAGGGCCGCGTGGAGGCCCTGCGGCTCGCGGGCGAGCAGCGCGAACGCTTCGGTCTGCAACCCGTCGCCAGCCAGGATCGCCATGCCCTGGCCGTTGACGACGTGCGACGTCGGGCGCCCGCGCCGCAGATCGTCGTCGTCCATGGCCGGCAGATCGTCGTGAATCAGAGAGTAGGTGTGGATCATCTCGAGCGCGCACGCGGCAGGCAAGGCCGCATCGCGCGCCAAGGCCTCCGAGGAGCCCATGACCTGCGCCGCGCCCTCGGCGCTGGCGAGCACGAGCATCGGGCGGAGTCGCTTGCCGCCGGCGACGATGA
>JALDXK010000349.1:0-6607 GCA_032155105.1 Acidobacteriota bacterium | reverse complement strand
ATCGTCGGCATCGTCATCACCGGCATGGTGCCGTATACGGAACTGGGCGTGGCGGATCCGCTGGCCCGCGCACTCGAGTTGATCGGCTATTCCGGCGTGGGAGCGATTGTGGCGTTCGGCGCGACCGTGTCGATGGCGGCGGTGCTGCTGGTGTTTCAGTACGGCCAGCCGCGCATCTTCTTCGCGATGGCGCGTGACGGCCTGCTGCCCGAGTGGGTGGCGCGCGTTGATCCCAAAACCCGCATTCCGTACGCGGCGACCCTCGCCACTGGCATTGTCGTGGCGGTCGCCTCGATGGTGGGTGATGCCGCCGAGACGTACGATCTGACCAACATCGGAACGCTGTTCGCGTTCGCGCTGGTGTGCGCCGGAGTACTTGTTCTGCGCTACGTCGACCCCGGCCGTGTCCGGCCGTTCAAGGTGCCCTATGTCGGGGTTATTGCTCCGCTCGGCGTCGCGGCGTGTCTCTTCATCATGGTCGGGGTGCCCCGGCAGGCGTGGGTGGTGTTCGGCTGGTGGCTGTTAATCGGCCTGATCGTGTACGTGTTATACGGTTACCGCCACAGCCGGCTGCGTAAGCAAGCCGGGCAATTGTAAAGGGGTCTGGCACCTTTACACGGCAAAACGCTTCAGTTTCTGCGGTTGGGCGAGTGCCCAACGGTGCAGGAACTGTTCGGGATTTCCACAGGCCGCGATACAATTGGGGATTGCAGTCTTCGCGAAAAAGACCGCAGTAACACCCAATGCCACACAACTGGATCGCCGTTCGCGGGGCACGTGTCCACAACCTCAAGGACATCGACGTCGACATCCCGCGCGACAAGCTCGTCGTCATTACCGGTCTCTCGGGCTCAGGCAAGTCCTCGCTGGCGTTCGACACGCTTTATGCCGAGGGACAGCGCCGTTACGTGGAGTCCCTGTCGGCCTACGCCCGCCAGTTTCTCGAGCAGATGGAGAAGCCCGACGTCGACCTGATCGAGGGCCTGTCGCCGGCCATTTCGATCGAGCAGAAGACTACCGGGTCCAATCCGCGTTCCACCGTCGGCACGGTCACCGAGATTTACGATTACCTGCGCCTGCTGTTCGCCAACATCGGCGTGCCGCATTGCCCGAACTGCGGCCGCGAGATCGCGTCGCAGTCGCTCGAACGCATCGTCGACCTGGTGATGACGTATCCGCAGGACACGCGCATCAACGTGATGGCGCCGATCGTCCGCGGCCGAAAGGGAGAGTTCAAGAAGGAGCTGCAGGCGCTGAAGACGCGCGGTTTCACCAAGGCGCGCATCGACGGGCAGCTGCGGTCGCTCGAAGACGACATCACGCTCGATCGCCGCCGCAACCACAACATCGAGATCGTCGTCGACCGTCTGATTGTGCGCAGCGGCATCGAGCGGAGACTTGCCGAGTCCGTCGAGGTGGCGCTGACGCTGGCCGACGACGTGGTGGTGATCAATTCGCTTGACGGCGGCGATCGCCTGTTCTCGAGGAAGCTGGCGTGCGTGGTGTGTGGCATCAGCGTGCCCGAGATGTCGCCGCGCGCCTTTTCGTTCAACTCGCCGCATGGCGCCTGCCAGGGCTGCCAAGGCCTTGGCGCGACGTGGGATTTCGATCCGCAGCGCATCGTTCCCGACGACTCGTTGTCGCTGGCCGGCGGCGCGATTGCGCCATGGGGCCGGGGCGACAGCAAGCTGGTGGCCGAGGCGGTCGCCGCCATTTCGTCGTACTACGGCATCGATCCGAAGCAGCCGTTCGGCAAGCTGCCGAAGAAGCATCGCGACCTGATTCTGCTGGGCCCAGGCTCCTCCCCGAAAGACAAGAGCGACGAGGACAAGGTCACGGTCAAGAAGGTCGTGGCCGCGGCGAAGAAGGCAATCAAGAAGAAGCTGTCGGAACCGGACCCGTTTGGCCGCGACTTCGAAGGCGTGCTCCCGAACCTGCGGCGCCGCTTCGAGGAAGGCTCGTGGGCGGTGCAGGAAGAGCTCGACCCCTACCGGGCGCTGCGTGAATGCCCGGTGTGCAACGGCAACCGCCTCCGCCCGGAGAGCCTGGTGGTGACGCTCAAGGGCCGGACCATTGCCGACTACGTCAACCTGCCGATCTCAGAAACGCTCGCGGTGTTCGAGGGCCTCGAGCTGCACGATCGCGAAGCGCTCATCGCGACGCGCATCCTGAAGGAGATCCGCGATCGCCTGCGCTTCCTCAACGACGTCGGCGTGGGTTACCTCACGCTGGCGCGCTCGGCGGCCACGCTTTCGGGTGGCGAGGGGCAGCGCATCCGGCTGGCGACCCAGATTGGCTCGAACCTCACGGGCGTGCTGTACGTGCTCGACGAGCCGTCGATCGGCCTTCACCAGCGTGACAATCGCAAGCTGCTGGGGACGCTTGGCCGCCTCCGCGACCTCGGCAATACGGTGGTCGTGGTGGAGCACGACGAAGAAACGATTCGCACGGCCGACTATGTGATCGACCTCGGCCCCGGCGCCGGCGAACACGGCGGGCAGGTGATCTTCCAGGGAGCGCCGGCGGATCTGATCGGGAACGGCCACGGCTCGTTGACCGGCGCCTACCTCGGCGGACGTACCGCGATCGACACCCCGAAGGCGCGCCGCAAGGACGCCAAGGGCGAGATCGTGATCAAGGGCGCGCGCGCCAACAACCTGAAGGGCGTGGACGTGAAGATCCCGCTCGGCCGCCTGGTGGCGGTCACCGGCGTCAGCGGCTCAGGCAAGAGCACCCTCGTCAACGACATCCTCTACAAGGCGCTGGCGCGGGAGTTCTATCGCGCCGCCGATGAGCCCGGCACGCACGAACGCATCGAGGGCATCGAGCTGATCGACAAGGTGATCGAGATCGACCAGTCGCCGATTGGCCGCACGCCGCGATCGAACCCGGCCACCTACACCAGCCTGTTCACGTTCATCCGGGAACTGTTCGCGATGGTCCCGGAGGCGCGCACGCGCGGCTTCAAGCCCGGACGGTTTTCCTTCAACGTCAAGGGGGGCCGCTGCGAAGCGTGCCAGGGCGACGGCGTGATTGCGATCGAGATGCACTTCCTGCCCAACGTCTACGTGACGTGCGAGCAGTGCAAGGGGCGCCGCTACAACCGCGAAACCCTGGAGATCAAGTACCGCGGCAAGTCGATCGCCGACGTGCTCGACCTCACGGTTGACCAGGCGCTGCCGCTCCTCGAGAACTTCCCGCCGATTGCCACCAAGCTGCGGACGTTGCAGAGCGTCGGCCTCGGCTACATCACCCTCGGCCAGTCGGCCACCACGTTGAGCGGCGGCGAAGCCCAGCGCGTGAAGCTGTCGCGCGAGCTGTCGAAACGCGGCACCGGTCGCACGCTGTACATCCTCGACGAGCCAACCACCGGTCTCCACTTCGAAGACGTCCGGAAGCTCCTGGACGTCCTGATGCGACTCGTCGAGCAAGGCAACACCGTCGTCGTCATCGAGCACAACCTCGACGTGATCAAGTCGGCGGACTGGATTATCGACCTTGGTCCCGAAGGCGGCGAAGGCGGCGGCCGCGTGGTGGCCCAGGGCACGCCCGAGCAGGTGGCGAAGGCCAAGAACTCCGCGACGGGTCACTTCCTGGCGGAAATGTTGACGCCGTCAGTCTCGCCGTAGCAGACCGGTTGCATGGTTACAGGGTGACAAGGTTACAGAGGTTCTCAGAACCTTGTCACCCTGTAACTTTGTAACCTTGTCAGCCTATTCGTTACTGCAATTCTTTCTGCAGCAGCTGGAAGCGTCCTGCGAGCCCGCCCATCATGGCGCTGACCGTGGACGAATAGCCCTTGTACTGCTCTGGCAGTTTCCATTCAGCCGCCAGCTGCTCGGGCGTCTTGCCCGCTTTGAGTCCCGCGCGCCCGTAGGCGACAAGGTCGGCGTTGAACTGCGCGAACTCCTTCAAATCAGCCCACGTGGTCTGCGCCGGCATGTGACCATTGATGATCTGATCGACATTCTTGATGCCTTCGTGCGCCTTGCGCAGCGTGTCGGGCATCTCCCGCATGCTGCCGCCGTTGTTGCCGTCGATGAGCGGCACGGACTTGCCGGCGAAGATGTCGCCCGAGTGCACGATGCGATGCGCCGGGAACACAATCCACGCGTCGCCATTGGTGTGACCGCGACCGAAATAGTAGAGGTCGATCTGGTCGGCGCCCTTGCCGATCGTCATCTTGTCCCTGAAGGTGCGCTTCGCCATGCCGTTGTTGTTGTGCTCCTTGAAGATCGGCATCTTCTCCATGTTGGTCTTGGTGTTCTCCTGCACCACGACATCGACCGACGCGGGGAACTCGACGTTGCCGCTCACGTGATCGCCGTGCGTGTGCGTGTTGATCAACAGCGTGACCGGCTTGGGCGTCAGCTCCTTGATCTTGGCGAGGATCGGCTGGCCCCAGCCCGGGTTCTTCGCGTCGACGACCGCGACACCGTTGGCCATCACCAGGACCGCGGTATTGCCGCCACCGCCGCGCAGGACGAAGAGGCTGTCTTTGACCTTCTCGACAGTGACAACCTTCGGCTCTTCCGGCTTGGGCTGCGCGTTGAGGATGGCCAGGCCGCCAACCACCACCAACGCACCTAACACGACTGCTCGTTTCATACCCATTCCTCCAGGCTCACAGACCCGAAAGGGGAATCATAATCCCAGTAATCGGTGTCCAATCGGTGTTTAATCTGTGGCCTATGCGACGATTTCTTCCAATCCTGTTGCTGGTGCCCGTCCTCTCTTCGGAGACCTTCGACTCGACGGCGTCAGCCCGCGGCCGCCGTCTCGCTCAGGACGAGCAGGCGCCCACATACGATCTGATTCTGCGTGGCGGGCGCGTCGTCGACGGCACAGCCAGTCCATGGTACAAAGCCGATCTCGCGATCAAGGGCGACACCATCGCGCGCATCGCGCCGTCGATCACCGAGCCGGCGACCCGCGTGGTGGATGTGAAGGGCCTCGTCGTCGCGCCCGGATTCATCGACATCCACACGCACGCGCGGCGCGGCATCTTCGAGGTGCCGACGGCCGACAACTACGTCCGCCAGGGCGTGACGACGCTGATTGAAGGCCCCGACGGTTCGTCGCCGATCCCGGTGGGGCCATTTCTGGCCAAGGTACAAGCCACCCGCATCACGCCGAACTTCGCGATGTTCATCGGCCAGGGGTCGGTGAGAAGCGAGGTGATGGGCGAGGTCGATCGCCCGGCCACCAAGCCCGAGCTCGACAAGATGCGCGCGCTCGTGACGCAAGGCATGAACGAAGGCGCGTTCGGATTGAGCTCGGGACTGTTTTACGTGCCGGGCGCCTTTACGCCGACTGAAGAGGTCATCGAACTCGCGCGCGTGGCCGGGACGATGGGCGGCATCTACATCTCCCACATGCGCGACGAAGCCAGCGGCCTCACCGACAGCGTCCGCGAGACCCTGGCGATCGGCGAGAAGGGTGGCCTGCCAACACAGATCACCCATCACAAGGTGGTCGGCAAGAAGTACTGGGGCGGATCGGTGCAGACACTTCGCATGGTGGACGAGGCCCGCGCCCGCGGCGTGGATGCGACGATCGATCAGTATCCGTACACCGCGTCGGCGACCAGCATTGGCGCGGCGCTGCTGCCGGCATGGGCGAACGAAGGCGGCCGCGACGCGACACTCAAGCGGCTGAAAGACCCGGCCACCCGCGCGAAGATCAAAGCGGCCAGCGTGGCGATCATCCGCGACGAGCGCGGCGGCGGCGATCCGAAGAACGTGTCGGTGTCGGCCTGCCAGTTCGATCCGAAGCTGGCGGGGCTGAACCTCGCGCAGATCACGCAAGGCCGGGGACTCCAGGTCACACTCGAGAACGCCGCGGACACGGCGATGTGGATTGTCGAGCAGGGTGGGTGCGGCGGTATCTTCCACGCCATTGGCGAGGAGGATCTGCAACGCATCCTGGTGCACCCGGCGACGATGATCGGATCGGATGGGGAGGTGGCAGTGTTCGGGCGCAACGTGCCGCACCCGCGCAGTTACGGCACCTTCGCGCGTGTGCTCGGACTGTACGTGCGCGACAAGAAACTGCTGCCGCTCGAGACCGCAGTGCAGAAGATGTCCGCGTTCCCGTCCCAGCGGCTCGGGCTGAGCGACCGCGGCGTGCTGCGCGCGGGGCTGAAAGCCGACATCGCGGTGTTCGACGCCGCCACGGTGCGGGACACCGCGACGTTCGAGAAACCACACAGCTACGCCGAGGGCTTCTCGCTGGTGATCGTGAACGGGGAGATCGCCTTCGAGAATGGCGCCATGACCAGCGCGCGACCCGGAAAAGTGCTGTACGGTCCAGCTGCCAAACACTGACGCATTGCCTCGAGGCAGTCGGCCGGGTACACTTGAGTGTTTGGTTCACTCGGCCTGACCGAAGCGATCGTCCAGGCTCGGCACCAGCCTTGGCTGAGGTTGTTTTGACACAGTTGGGGCCTTGGACTCTGTGGTTACAAGAACACAACCGCGATCACATCCGAGTCGTTGAAATCAGTGTAAATGATTGTAGGAACTCAATTTATAACCTTTAGACCACAGCAGAAAACCCGGGCATCGTCTTTGCTTTATTCGGGGTCACAGACCAACTGCTGATGGAC
>JALDXK010000348.1:0-6622 GCA_032155105.1 Acidobacteriota bacterium | reverse complement strand
GGCTCAAATTCTCGCCGTGGGTCCGAGAGCAATTACAACAGTTAGTAGCAGACCAGAGAGCCGTAGAACAACAAGATGCCCTCATATCGGTAGGGGCAGACGATGTCCAGACGCAGTAAAGGCCCGCGGCGAACGGGCCTCGCGAGCCTATCTGTTGTCCGCCGCTACCTATCGCCGGCTCGGGGACAAGGCCGGGTACGTACGGCAGCGCGGTTTCGAACCGGAACAGCAGGAGCAGATGGTGCTGCAGTTCGCCCGCAAACACAGCCGCATCACGAGGGCAGAGGCCGCCGATCTCTGCCAAATTTCCTCCGTGCAGGCGCGTTATCTCCTCAACAAGCTGGTACAAAAGGACTTGTTGTCGATGCACGGAGTCAAACGGGGCACGTATTATGGACCATCGTCCATAACTATGGATAAGTCCAAACTTGTTTTGGATAAGTCCAAAAAGATTGGACGTCGTCCAAAACGCGGATAGGATCGCCTCGGATTCCGCACGATGCTCGATCCCGTCATTGCCCCGGTCGATCTCCGTCAGCAACTTCGAGAGTTGATTACGGCCGATCTGCTCGGACCGGCCGGCGGCGAACGGGAAGTGCTCGCCGATCCGCGCGAGCGTGTGTCGGTGCGCTATCTCGTCGGCATCCTCGCGCCGCGCGGCACCATCGCGTTCGATCCGGCGCGTCACGACCGTGCGGCTGTGGATGGCGATGACGCCATCGGCGATCCGGTCGAGGGTGACGATGCCGCGGCCAAGCCGGCGCTGTTCCCATCGTCTTTCGGAATGACGTTCGCGGTGCGTCGTGACGTTGACCGCCTCCGCGTCCGCGCGTCATGGGGGCGCTACCGCAAGGTGCAGCACCCCGATCACGAACCCAAGGTGTGGCAGCGTGAGCCAGTGAGTGGTGAGGTGACGCTGACGCTGAAAGAGGGTCTGCTCGATCCCATCGACGTCAACCAGAATGTGTCGCCAGGGGTTCGCCTGCGTGGCCGCGCCGCACGGCGCGGCGGCGCGTGGCTGGTGAGCCTGTTCCTCGTCAACGAGCAATCATCGCCCAAGGTCAACAAGGACGAGGCGTGGTTGTTCCAGCCTGAGCTGGGCGTGGAGGCCATCGACGGCTCGGCGATCTTCGTTGGGCGTCGAGAGGCGCTTCCGGAGCGTGACGGCGCCGCCGGCGATCCGGAGCTCGACCTGCTGTATCGCAAGGACGTCGAGTTCGCGGTTGGTCACGGCGTGGGCGTGCATGCCACGCCGGCACCCGATGAGCCCTCCCGCGCGATTCGGATCGAAACGCGTGTCATGCCCTCCTGCGAGGTGCCGAAGGTCGAGGCCCCGGCCGCGGATGAAGAGCCCGGCCTCGCCGCCGTCGTCCTCGACATGAAGATCCTGTCGGAGGCGCCGGCCGCGCGACTGGTGGACGTGCTCCGGCCTCTCGCCGACGCCTACGATGCGTGGCTCGATCGCCAGGAGACGCGTATTGATGATCCCGCCGAGCGTCTGGACGCGTTCACGGACGTCGCCCGTGATTCGCTCGCCCGCGCCCGCACGATCGCCGCGCGGCTGCGTCGCGGCATCGAGTGTGTCTCGAAGGATCCGGTTGCAGCTGATGCATTCGCCTTTGCGAACCGGTCGATGTGGCGGCAGCGTGTGCACTCGGTGGCTGCGGCGGCGCGCCGGGCGACGCCGGACAAGCCATTCGTGGAGTTGCTGGCGGCAGCCGATGTGCCGGCACAACGATCGTGGCGTCCGTTCCAGCTGGCGTTCGTGCTGTTGAATATTCCGTCGCTCGTCGATCCGAAGCACCCCGAACGCAGCGCCGGCGAAGGGCTCGTCGACTTGCTCTTCTTCCCGACTGGCGGCGGCAAGACAGAAGCCTACCTGGGGTTGACAGCGTTCACTCTGGCGGTGCGGCGCCTGCAGGGCGTGGTCGGCGGTCATGACGGCGGCGACGGACTTGGCGTGCTGATGCGCTACACGTTGCGCCTGCTGACGGCGCAGCAGTTCCAGCGGGCCACAGCGCTCATCTGCGCTTGCGAAGTGATCCGCCGCGAGCGGATCGCAGCCGGCGATTCACGCTGGGGCCAGACGCCGTTTCGCATCGGCATGTGGGTGGGAGGCGCGGTGACGCCGAATTACTCGTCGGTGGCAAAAAAGGCGCTGGACGAAATGTTCGGCGTCGGCGGTGCGCGGTCGGGGCGGGCAGCCAACCCGGTTCAAATCACCGCGTGCCCCTGGTGCGGGCACCAAAAGCTCAGTCCGCGCAGCGATTCCGATCGGTGGCGGACGTTGGTGTTCTGCGGCGACCCGCTGGGCGACTGTGACTTCACCGGTCGAAAGAGCCCCCACGAGGGCATCCCCGTGGTCACGGTGGACGAAGAGATCTACCGGTTGTTGCCGGCGTTGGTGATCGCGACGGTTGACAAGTTCGCGCAACTGCCGTGGCAAGGGCCGCTCCACACGTTGTTCGGCCGCGTTGAGCGCAAGTGCACGCGCCATGGCTTTCGCACGCCGGATCTCGACAAGGTGTCGGGCCGCGAAGAGCGCGACTCGCACAACAAGACAGGCGATCTCCCGGCCGCAAAGACTGTTGCCTGCGGACCGTTGCGCCCGCCTGATCTGATCATCCAGGACGAACTGCACCTCATTTCCGGCCCGCTCGGCACCATGGTCGGTCTCTATGAGGCGGCCATCGATCGGTTGGCCTCATGGGAGCTCGATGGCGTTACCGTTCGCCCGAAGGTGGTGGCCTCGACCGCCACGATCAAGGGCGGCGACGCACAGGTGCATGCATTGTTCTGGCGGCGGCTGAGTGTGTTCCCGCCGCAGGTCCTCGACACCGGCGATTCATTCTTTGCACGGCAGCGTCGCACGTCGTCGACACCCGGGCGTCTCTACGTTGGGGTGTGTGCGCGTGGCGTCCGGTTGAAATCAGTCGAAGCCCGCGTCTTCACCACTGTGCTCGCCGCCGCGCAAACGTTATTCGAGAAGTACGGCCGCCTTGCAGATCCGTGGATGACGATGGTCGGCTACTTCAATGCATTGCGCGAGCTGGGCGGCGCGCGGCGCATTGTGGACGATGATGTGTCGAATCGTTTGCGGCGGACCGATCGAAAGGGCCTGGCACGCCGGCGCCGGCCACTGCTCAGGGAGTTGACCAGCCGCATCGGCTCCGGTGACATCCCGGATGTGCTCGATCAACTCGGTCTACCGCATGTGCCCGACGCGCCAAAGGTCGGCGTTCGTCCGATCGACGTGCTGCTGGCGACGAACATGATTTCGGTCGGCGTGGATGTGCCGCGGCTTGGTCTGCTCGTGGCCGTCGGACAACCGAAGGCCACCGCGGAATACATCCAGGCGACCAGTCGTGTGGGGCGTGACGCGAAAGGGCCGGGGCTCGTGCTGACGATCTACAACTGGGCACGGCCACGCGACCTGTCCCACTACGAAGCCTTCGAGCATTACCACGCCACGTTCTACCGCCACGTCGAGACGCTCTCGGTGACGCCGTACTCGCTGCGGGCCCTCGATCGGGGGCTGACCGGCGTCCTGATCGCGCTGGCCCGGCATCAGCGGCTGCCGTGGAACCCGAACCGGGCGGCGCAGAATCTGAACGGCGCTGACGCCTTTTTCAAGACGGCATGCGACGCCTTGATCGCGCGTGCGGCGGACATTTCCGGCGACCCCACGCGCGGCGGCCATGTGCGCGACATGTTGCAGACGAGGCTCGATGAACTGCGAATCAAACAGGGCCGGACCGGCGCGCCGCTCGCCTATCGCGATACCAGCAAGGCCGACGCCGTGCCGTTGCTCGAGGAGCCTTCGGCGGACGAATGGACGACGTGGACGTGTCCGACGTCGATGCGTGAAGTGGAGCCCAACGTCAACCTGATCATGAACATCAAGGACGTCAGCGTGGACGCGGCGCCGCCGTTCACGCCGCCTACCGCGACGTCGGGCGCCAACCAGGCAACACTCGAAGATGAGGTTGACGACGAAGTCCCGGCTGCGGAGCGCGCATGAAGGTCGAGTCACCCCGTGTAGGAGCGGTCCATCCAAGTCAATTGATGTTCAGCCACGGCGTTGGCGCGCTGATCGATCTGCCGAACTTCACGGCTGTTGTCAGCGGACTGGACGACTGGAACGCTCAACATCAGCTCACCCTCGTCGAACGTCGGTTGCTCGACGCGGTGCGTGTGCTGCCCAACATGCAGCACGTGGCGGCGCTACGCACGCCGCCGTGGCTGGAGGAGACGCGAAATCCATTCGACGATTGGGCGCGCGTCGGTGTACCGGTCGTGCCGTTTCCACGCTGGATGCGGTGCACCGCGTGCAACCTGCTGCTGCCGATCGACAGTGGACTGCTCGAGCTCAAGCACGAACCGTATCGTCCTGATCGCACCCGCTATGTCCACGGGTGTCGCACCGATGGCGCGCCGCCGCTGGCGGTTCCGGCGCGCTTTGTGACGGCATGTCCCGACGGTCATCTCGACGAATTCCCATGGGTTGAGTTCTGCCACTACAAGCAGCCCTGCTCCGGCAAGCCGCAAGTCCGATTGAACGAGATCGGCGGTTCACGATCCACCGACGTGCAGATCGAATGCGTGACCTGCCAGCAGAAGATGCATTTGTCGCAGGCTTTTGGGGAACCAGGGCAGCGGACGATGCCGCAATGCCGTGCACGGCATCCACACTTGAAGCGGTTCAGCCAGAAGGCCTGTCCGCATCAGCTCGAGGCCGTGCTGCTGGGTGCGTCGAATTCGTGGTTCCCGGTCACCAAATCCGCGCTGTCGCTGCCGGTTGCGCACGACTCGCTCGAGCAGCTCGTTGAGAAGTTGTCGGTGGAGTTGCAGGCCGTCGGATCGCGGCAGGAGCTGGACGCGGCGGTGAAGTTCGCGCCCGGGTTGAAGGCGCTGGCCGGGCGCGACCTGGATCGGGTGTGGTCGATCGTCGAACGCCGGCGCCGGGACGTCGTCGCGACTGCTGAAACGGTTGACCTGCTGGGACCGGAGTGGGCGCTGTTCCAAGACCCCGCCAAGGCACCGTTGTCAGACGACTTTCGGATCACGACGTCGGCGGTGCCGGTTCGTTTCAGGCCGTTCGTCGAACGAGTGGTGCTCGTGGAGCGTTTACGCGTGGTCACCGCGATGTGCGGCTTCACGCGCATCGATGGTCCAGACAGCGGTGTATCGAGCGACGAACCGACCGTGCAGTTTGCGCCGTTGGCGCGGGACCTGCCAACGTGGGTCCCCGCTGCAGAGGCGCGCGGCGAGGGTGTCTTTATTCAGCTGTCAGAAGCAGCGGTGACCACGTGGGAACAGCGGGTCGAAGGGACACCTCGCATGGAAGCGCTGCGAAAGAGCCATCAGCGATGGCGCGAGCGGCGCGGACTGGATGCGGCGGCTGGCTGGGGCGGAGCCCGCGCGGTGCTTCTGCACTCGTTGTCCCACGCCCTCGCAACCGAAATGTCGTTGGAATGCGGCTACTCGCCAGCCTCAGTTCAGGAGCGCATCTATGCTCGTGAGCCGGGCGGCAGCGGTCCGGCGATGGCGGGACTCCTGATCTTCACCGCGGCCTCTGATTCTGAAGGGACCCTCGGCGGACTCGTGGCATTGGGCCAAACGGCCGCGATCGATCGCTTGTTGTCCCAGGCGCTGCAGCGCGCGAACCTGTGCAGCGCCGATCCGCTGTGTGCCGAGCACGTTCCCGACCAAAGTGAGGACGTGCTTCACAACGCCGCGTGCCATGCGTGCCTCTTCGTACCCGAAACGACGTGTGAGTGCGGCAACCGGTACCTCGACCGCGCAGTGTTGTCGCCCACGCTCAGCGCCGACTCAATCGAGTTCTTCACGTTGTGAAGTTCGACGAACTTGCGACGTCACTCGTCACATGTGTGCGCGGGATGTCTCCCGGCCACGTTCGTACGCTGGCGTCGATGCTGGCAGCCGCCCGGACTGCCGCTGATGCCCGTCGGGTCGTTCTTGGCGCGGTCCCCAATCCCGCATACCGGCAACACGCCTCGCAGATCCTCGAGATTTGGGAGCGGCATCCCGAGTGCGACGGTGCCATGCTCGCGCTTGCGCTGCAGACCGGGTTGACGCTGCTCGAGCACGAGCAGGACGCCGAAATCGTCGAAGCCGTCGCGACCGGGCCCACCAGCGCTCACGTCGCACTTCGTCACACCAGGGCTGTCTTACTCTCGTTGATTGAGGATGCCAAACGCGAGCTGGTCATGACCTCGTATGTGACGTATCCGGTTCCGGACCTGGTGAGGGCGTTGCAGCTAGCCCAGGAACGCGGCGTTGTGGTTCGGCTGTTGCTCGAGACAGTAGCAGGCTCTGGCGGCGCGCTGAAGTTCGACGGCTCATTTGCGTTCAGGTCATTGCACGGCGTCGAGATGTACGCATGGCCGGTCGAGCAGCGCATCCAAGGGAGCCGTCTTCACGCCAAGGTCGCCGTCGCCGATGGCGAGGTCGCGTTCGTCACGAGCGCCAATCTGACAGGGAGCGCGCTGGACGAGAACCTCGAGGTTGGGGTTCTGATACGCGGTGGGCCATCACCTCGCCGCTTGTTCGACCACTTTCACGCGCTGATCTCGAGTGGCGTCATGCGGAGGATCTGAAT
>JALDXK010000347.1:0-6664 GCA_032155105.1 Acidobacteriota bacterium | reverse complement strand
AGCCGCTGCGCGCCCTGGAAGAGGCGCGCAGAGCCCATCAAGTCGCCCCATCAACGTTTCACACGCTGGGGTTTGGAGAGTCCGTGTGGCTCCGCTAGGTGCTCGCTGCGTGCGATGGCGTGGCCGCGGCGACGCCGCGTGCGGCCGCCGTGATGATGGCCGCGACGTCCTGCGGTTTGGAGACGTAGACGGCGTGACTGCCGTTCACCTCGGCCACCGTTGATCCGGCTCGCTTCGACATCGCGCGCTGGGCATCGGGAGGAATCATCTTGTCATCCGTCGCCACCAGGTACCAGCTTGGCTTCGTCTTCCAGGCCGGTTGCGTGACGGCGCCGTTCAGCGCCTCGAGACCCCAGGGCACCTGGGAATCTGCCATGAACGCCGCGTCGGCCGGCGCGACGTCGGCCGCAAACGACGCGGCGAAGTTGGGCCGGTCGAGGAACAGGAACCCATCCTGCGGCGGCAGGATCGGCGGGACCGGAGCGCCAGGCGGGGGATTCTGGATCAGCGACGCCACCGACTCGCCGGTGTCCGGCGCGAAGGCCGCGATGTAGACCAGCGCGGCCACCTTGGGATCGTTGCCGGCTTCAGTAATCACCACGCCACCGTACGAGTGGCCCACCAGGATGGCGGGCCCGTCCTGCGCGGCGAGCGTCCGCTTCGTGACCGCCAGATCATCCGCCAGCGAGATGGTCGGGTTCTGGACGATCGAGACGTTGTAACCGTTCTCCTTCAAGGCCTTGTAGACACCCTGCCAGCCCGACCCGTCCACAAAGCCACCGTGAACGAGAACGACGTTGCGAATGCGATCGAGCGTACTTGCGTGCGACATGTCGAGTCCTCCTGAGGTTTACGCTGATACTGCTGGTTATGTCGGTCCGTTCGTCTTCACGTCGACAATGCGTTCCAGTCGTGCACGTTGTCTCACGACGTTCTGGGAGATGCGGCCGCCGATGGGCGCGCGCGTGAATTCCACGTTGAGCGCAGCGACGCGTTCGGCCGCACGCGCGACGATCAAGGCGGCTTCGGCTTCCTTGCGCGCCTGCGCGCGGCGGTCGAATTCTTCCTGCTGATGCCACGGATCGCGAACAGGGTCTCGCCGCGCGTGAAGTCCGTGGTGGCGAGCTCGACACGGGTCTCCGCGCGCAGCACGTCGGCGCGGGCACCGTCGAGCACCGCCTCGTACGGTCGCGGATCGATCACGAACAGCAGATCCCCCGGCTTGACGAGCGCGCCGTCGCGAAAGTGGATGGAGTCGAGATACCCGTTGACCCGCGCGCGAACGTCCACGCGGTCGGTCGCCTCGAAGCGGCCCGAGTACTCGTCCCATTCGGACAGGCGCACGACCAGCGGTGGCGCCACGACCACTGCCGGCGGTCCGGCCACGGGCGCTGCTTCGGACTCGCGACACGCGGTCACCGCGATGCCGGTGAGCGCCAGGCCCAGAAGAGGTACCACGCGGCGATTCATTGCGACCTCCACCGCGTCATGACATCAGATGCGTGAGGCCATATCTACTGGACGAAGGTGTCGATACCTTCGTCCAATGGATTCGGCCGCGCCGGTCTGGTGTCATGTGAGATCGATGGGTTGGATATCCACTTCATTCACGTCCGCTCGCGACATGAAGAGGCGATGCCGCTGATCATCAGCCACGGCTGGCCCGGCTCGCCGATCGAGCAGCTGAAGATCATCGATCCCCTGACCAACCCGACGGCTCACGGCGGCAGCGCGTCGGACGCCTTCCACGTGGTGATCCCGTCGATGGCCGGCTATGGGTTTTCAGCCAAGCCGCCCACGCCCGGTTGGGACCCCGCTCACATGGCGCGGGCATGGGCGGAGCTGATGAGGCGCCTCGGGTACAGCCGATTCGCGGCGCAAGGCGGTGATTGGGGTGCGTTCATCACGAACCTGATGGCTCAACAGGCACCTCCGGAGCTGATCGGTATCCATGTGAACTTCTCCGGTGCCGCGCCCCCCGACGTGGCGAAGGCGCTTCAGTCCGGCGGGCCGCCGCCTGCCGGTCTCTCGGCCGAGGAGCAGCGGGCCTACGATCAGATGGCGTTCCTCTACCAGCACGTCCCGACCCAACTGATGATGGCCGCACACCCGCAAACCTTGTACGGGTTGGCGGATTCTCCCGTCGCCCTTGCCGCGTGGATGATCGACCACGACGTGGCCAGCTATGGGCACATCGTGAAACTCTTTGTCGATGGCGAGCCCTACGGCGACCTCACACGGGATGACATCCTCGACAACATCAGCCTTTCGTGGTTGACGAACACGGGTGTGTCCAGCGCTCGGCTCTATGTGGAATACAAGGGTGCCTTCTTCAACGACTACGACATCTCGGTTCCGGCTGCCGTCAGCGTGTTTCCTGAAGAGGTGTACCAAGCGCCGCGGAGTTGGACCGAGCGCGCTTACCACAATCTCGTCCATTTCAACGCCGTCGCCAAAGGCGGGCACTTTGCCGCCTGGGAACAGCCGCAGCTTTTTTCAGAAGAAGTGCGAGCAGGATTCAGGTCGATGCGGGAATCGAAGACGGCCAAGACGATGTGACCTCACGTGGATTCCTGTCCCGTGAGCGGAAGCGAGAAGGAGAAGCTGGCACCAGAGCCGTCGTTGGGCTCCGCCCAGAGACGGCCATGATGCCGCTCGACAATCGAACGGCTGACGGACAACCCGATCCCCATGCCGCCAGGCTTGGTGGTGTAGAAGGCGTCGAATAGCTTGTCGATCTGCTCCCGATCGATCCCCACGCCGCAATCGCGCACGGTCAGACGCACGTGATCGGCGTCCTCGCGTTCCGTTCTGATCAGTACCTGTCGCGCCCGATCGTGGAGGTCGCCCATCGCGTCGGCGGCGTTACGAAGCAAGTTCAGGATGACCTGCTGGAGCTGAATGCGATCCCCGGTGATGGCCGGGAGATCGTCGTCAAGTTCAGCCTGAACGATCACCTGGTCCCGTTGCAGATCGCTTGACGACACCGCGATGACCTCGCGGGTGACGTCGTTCAGATCGAGCGGTTCCAGCGTGAACTCCTTCTTGCTGAACAGTGCGCGCAGCCGCGTGATTACCTCCGCCGCGCGGTTACCATCCCGAACCATGCGGCGTGCGGCTTCGCGGGCGCCGTCGAGGTCGGCAGGATCGGCGGCCAGTATCCGGAGGCAGGTGCCGGCGTTAGTGATCATGCCCGAGAGCGGCTGGTTGATCTCGTGCGCCATCGTCGCGCTCAGGGCGCTCACGGTCGTGACCCGCGCCACGTGCGCAAGGTCGGAGCGTGCCTTGTCGAGGGCCTCCTCGGCGCGTTTGCGCTCGTCAATGTCGATGAGCAGGCTATACCACCGGACGATGCGCCCGCTGGTGTCGCGAAGGGGAAGTCCGCTCGACCGCATCCAGCGGAAGACGCCATCGAAGCGTCGCGCGCGCAACTCGAAATCGAAGGGTGTCCCGGAGGTGATCGCATGAGTGAAGCGCTCGCCGACGCGGGGCAGATCGTCAGGGTGGGTCATGCCGCCGGACTCCCAGCGCTTCATTTCCTCGAACGACTTGCCGAAGTACTCGTGGGTCTGGCGGTTGACGAACTCGAGTTCACCGCGGGGCGTGAAGGTCACCACGAGCCCGGGAATGCTGTCGACGATCAACCGGGACTCGCGTTCGCCTTCTCGCAGGGCATCCTCCGCGCGCTGTCGCTCGTCGACATCGGTCAGCAGCACGCACCAGTGGGCAATCTGGCCGTTCGGATCGCGAACGGGAAAGCCGCGGTTCGTAAACCATCGATATACGCCATCCGAGCGCCGGAACCGCTGCACGATTTCATAGGGGCTGCCGGACTGGATCGCTCGACCGAAGGTGTCAATGACGCGGGGTAGATCCTCAGGATGAATCGTGTCGTTGGTCCCCCACTGCCTGAGTTCCTCGAGTGTCTGGCCGAAGTACTCGAACACCTGGCGGTTGACGACTTCGACGTCACCCTGCGCGGTGAGGACGGCGACCAAGCCAGGGATGTTGTCGACAATGAGGCGCGCATCGCGCTCGCTGTCGCGCAGCGCGTCTGCCGCCCGTCGCCGCGCGGTGATGTCAGTCACCGCCCCGACGAACTCGAAACGTCCTGAATCAGCGATGGCAGGATGACCGAGGACGTGGACGTGCCTGATCGAGCCGTCGGGCAACAGCAATCGATGCTCGGCCTCGAACTCCAGCCGCTCGCGCGTCGCGCGATCGATCACCTGCCGCACGACCGGCAAGTCATCCGGGTGCGTGCGCTTCACGACCTCGTCGATGGTAATGGGGCAGTCGAGGTCGTAGCCGAAGATCTGAAAGGTCTCGCGAGACCAGTACATCTGTCCGCTGTCCACGTCCCAGGCAAAACTGCCGGTGTGCGTGAGTCGCTGTGCTTCCGCGAGGCACGCCTCACTCCGTCGCAGCGACGCGTCGGCGCGTGCCGGAAATGCGCTCATCGGATCGGGCTACGCTATCACAGCGAATTGCCGCCTCGATACCAGGTCGTCCGCGACACCAAGCCCGCGAACATGGACGAACTTACTTGCCCGGCGAGTGGAACGTCACTGTTTGTGCGGTAAAGACGTTGCCTTCGGCGTCGACTAACTCGATCAGCACCTTGTGCTGGCCGCGCGGCATGCCCGCCAGAACGATCGTGTTGCTTTGGCCGAAATCCGCCCACAGCCATGGCAGGTCGTCGACCGTGATGTGCAAATGTCCGACGCGCGGAGACAGGTTGCGCGCGGCCGGTCCGGCCACGGGCAGGATGCGCAAGTTCTCTACTCGGTACGGGATGAACACGACGCCCTGGGCCAACAGACCGGGAAGCGGCGCTTCCACGATCAGCCTGGGCATGGGCTCGTTGTCGATGGGGACGACCGTGCTCTGGGCGATGGCGGCGGTGGCGGTGTCTTCGGCAAGCGTCTCGATAAGCGGGTTCATAGCATCCTCAGCGATCTGAAACCTGCACGAACATCCTCCACGATCTCCTGCGGCTGTTCCCACGCCGCAACCGGATCCAGTTTCGCCGTTGACACATCCGTCCCTCCAGTAGATCGTCTCAGCATGCGCGACCTCCTTCAAGACCTCCGTTACGCCAGCCGCACGTTGCGTCGCAGCTGGGCGTTGACGCTGGTGATCGTCATATCGCTGGCGATCGGAATCGGTGCCAATAGCGCCATCTTCAGCGTCGTCAATGCGCTGCTGCTGAAGCCGCTGCCGTATCCGGAGCCGGATCGCCTCGCGGTGCTGTGGTTGCGGTCGCCAGGGATCAACATTCCGCAGGATTGGCCGTCGCCGGGGCAGTACCTCGACATTCAACAGGAGAATCGATCGTTCGAGCTGATG
Organism: Acidobacteriota bacterium; assembly: GCA_032155105.1. Classification (GTDB taxonomy): domain Bacteria; phylum Acidobacteriota; class Vicinamibacteria; order Vicinamibacterales; family UBA2999; genus 12-FULL-67-14b. The sequence continues at coordinate 1,315 of JALDXK010000347.1, read as the reverse complement.
TCGATCTCGCGCGGGCGCGTCAGCTCGCTGGTTGGCCCGGACCAGACCGAGCGCGTCGAGTCGCTCGAGACCTCGTCCAGTTTGTTTCCGTTGCTCGGCGCCAGGGCGGTGCATGGGCGTCTCCTGAGGGCTGACGAGGACGTGCCGGGCCAGGCGCCCGTCGTGATTCTCAGCCACGCGTTCTGGCAGCGCGCGTTCGGCGGCGATCCGACGATCGTCGGCAAGACGATCACGCTCAACGGCCTTGGTTCGGGCGCGGGTGAGGCGCAGAATCAGTTCGAGGTCGTCGGCGTCCTCGAGCGGGACTTCCTGATGAACGGCGAAATCATGCCGACGGTGTCCAGCATTCGCCAGATGGACGTGTTCCTGGCGCTGCCATTCGGGCCGGAAACCCAGACCAAGCGCCGCGGCGACGAGAACTTCAACGTGAGGGCGCGCCTGAAGCCCGGCGTGACGCTGGAGCAGGCGAGGACCGACGTGCTGGAGACCGCCGCGCGGATTCGCGAGAAGGACCGGCGTGACGCCACCTTCACGATCGATACCGTGTCGCTGGTCGAGTCCGTCGTCGGAAATGTCCGGCTGGCCGTGCTGGTGCTGCTGGGATTCGTGGCGCTCGTGCTGCTCATCGCGTGCGTGAACGTCGCCAATCTGCTGCTCACGCGCGCGACCGGCCGTCAAAAGGAAGTCGCCGTGCGAACGGCACTTGGCGCAAGCTGGAAGCGGCTCGTCCGCCAGCTCCTGACGGAGAGCCTGCTGCTGGGGCTGCTCGGTGGTGCCGCCGGCCTGCTGATCGCGCAAGGCGCACTCCAGGTCGTGCGGACGATCAATCCAGGAAACATTCCACGGCTCGAGGCGATCGCGCTCGACGGAACCGTGCTCGCGTTCACGTTCGCGATCGCAGCTCTGACCGGCTTGCTGTTCGGTCTTGCGCCGGCGCTGCGGGCTGCCCGCGTCGACGTGAGCTCCTCGATGAAGGCGGGAGGCAGGAGCACGCAAGGCGATGGTGGGTTCGGCAGCTCGCGCGGGCGCCTGCGAAGCCTGTTGGTGGTGGCAGAGGTGGCGATCTCTCTCGTGCTGCTGATCGGCGCGGGCCTGCTGCTCCGGAGCTTCGTCCGGCTTCAGCAGGTGTCGCCTGGCTTCGAACCGGCAGGCGTGGTGTCGATGCGCCTCGGCGGCACCGCGCGCCAGTTGCCCAACCGCGACGAGGCGGTCGCCTACTACCGGCCGATTCACGAGGCGCTCGCGGCAGTGCCCGGCGTTCAGGCGCTCGGTTTCGTCTCCGCGCTGCCGTTCACGTCATCGGTCGGTTGGGGAT
>JALDXK010000346.1:0-6665 GCA_032155105.1 Acidobacteriota bacterium | reverse complement strand
ATCCGCGGAGCCCGATTGGCGACCTGCTGGCCTCCGCAGCCGACGTCCAGCGTCAGCTCGCCTTCGCCCTTCACGAGCGACTCGACCGGCGTCATGCGCGAGGCCACCGTGCCCTGGCGGGTGTCGACGAAGCGCACGTCGCGTTCGGTGAGCAGCCCCTTCAAGCGGCGCGGGCCTTCGACCACCACCAGCGTGCCGGCGCGGGTGCGCCGCATCAGCGCCACGGCATCGGCGAGCGGCGTTTGTGGCGTCACCGCGTAGGGGTCGCGGATGATCACGTGCTGCATCCGCTTGACCTTCTCGACTTCGCGGACCTGGGGCTCGATGTCGCCGTTGCGGAAGCCCCGGTCGATGATGCCGAGGCCGCCTTCCTCGGCCTGGACGATCGCCATCGGCGCCCGCGTGACGGTATCCATGTTTGCCGACACGAGCGGCCGCTGGAGCGTGATGTGGGTCGAGAACCGGCACGACAGGTCGATCACCGATGGGTCGCGCCGTTCGATCACGCTGTAGTGCGGGCGGAGGAGAAAGTCGTCGAACGTGGCGCCCCGCACGAGATCGGCGAGCGCATCGAAGCCGGAAGCCATTTCACTACTTTACTTGTCCCGGCGTAGCTTTCGCGCAGGCGGGCGTCTCGCCGTAGCTTTAGCGGAGGCGGACTGCTATCGTAGTGTGCGTTCCATGCAGCTCGATTTGCCTTTGAATGCGTCTCCGGTCCGCGGCGACGGCGGTACCGTGTTCGTGAGGCACCGGTGGGCGCGCCGCTACATCCTGCGTGTGCTCGACGATGGCACGCTGCGCGTCACGGTGCCGCGCCGGGGCTCGCAGCGCCAGGCGCGCGCGTTCGTGGAGCAGAGCGCGGGATGGATTGCGAAGCAACGGCAGCACGTCGCCACCCGGCCGCCGGTGGCCCATCCGAGCGAGGCCGAATTGCGCCGGCGCGCGTCCAAGGAACTGCCGCCCGCGCTGGTGGCGCTGGCGCGGGCGCATGGCATCACGGTGTCGAAGATATCGGTGCGCAACCAGCGGTCACGATGGGGCGCCTGCTCGGCGCGCGGATCGATCACGTTGAACTGGCGGCTGGTCCTCGTGCCGGAGTTCGTCCGCGACTACGTGATGGTGCACGAATTGATGCACCGGCGGGAACTGAACCACTCGAAACGATTCTGGCGGCACGTCGCGGCGGCGTGTCCCCGGTATGACGAAGCGCGCAGCTGGCTGCGGACCGAAGGGCAGCGGCTGTTTACGGGCGGAGAGATTTGCTGACTATGAAAACCATTTGTGGCCTTGCGGCCATCGCAATCATGTTCGTGGCTGTGACTGACGCGCAGGCGCAGAGCATTCGCATGGGAACGTTTCGTGGATACCTGACCGGCCACGTCGGTGCGGCGGTGGGCGGCGAGCTCTCGGAATCGCGGATGATGCCGGGCGGCTCGATTTCGGTGCAGGAGCAGGATGGCTGGGGGGCCGAGCTCGATTTCAGCCGCGCCTCCGACGCGCAGGTGGGCGTGCAGGAACTCGACATCACCACCTACATGGTCAACGGCCAGTGGGTCAGGCCGGTCGGCCTGATTCGCCCGTTTGCCGTGATCGGCGGCGGCATCATGCAGATCAACGGCTGCGACACCCCGTGTAATCAGTCCGCAACCACCTACGACCTTGGCTTCACCCTTGGCGCCGGTGTGTTCGCGATGTTCAACGACATGTTCGGCGTGCGCGGCGACGCCCGCTACATTTTCACCGGCGCCGAACACCCGGATCTCAATCGCCCGGACAACTTCGGCCTCTGGCGCATCTCGATCGGCGCCACGTTTACTTGGGCCATACTTCCGTAACACAGCGGTTACAGGGTTACACGGTTACAGAGTTACAGGGTTCTCCTCTTGCTGCGGTCGCGTCGATGTCGGGAGCGTTCACGCAGATCGAGCCCCGTCGCACCGCCTTCGGCGATCCGTACGCCGTTCGAACCGAGCAGGATTTCTCCAATGTGTCACGGGTGCAGTAAAGGTCGAGTTGTCCTCGGGAACACCGCTGTTCCCGCCGGAATTCCGCCGATTCGTCCAGAAATGAGTGCGGTTTTGGACCTGATTCGCTGGCACGTCCCTTGATGATCTGAGGTCATCAAAGGCCACAGGAGGCGCGGCAGGCGCCGGCGGCCCGGAGGATGATCATGATGAACACGGTGGTGGGATCGGCAATTGGTGGTCTGGTGGCGGGAGCGATCGCGCTCGGCGCCGCTGCGGTGATGCGGCCTTCCCCGGCCCCGTCGTTTGGCATGGAGCCGCAGTCGCCCTACGCAATGCCGGTGGCGAACACGGCCGCGATGAGTAACGGCGCCATGCTGCAGTGCCAGCCGCACGAAGAAGCCGTCTGGCAGCGCGCCCTCGTCTCTGGCCGCGAAGTGCAGGCCATGACGTGCATCACGCGCGCGAGCACGGCGCCCGTCTACTACGCGCAGCCTGGGTACGCACAACCTGGTTACGCGCAACCGGTGTATCAGCCGGTCTATCGCGACGAGATGGTGACGCGCCCGGTGGTGCGGACCGTCAACAGCGCTCCGGCGCGGCGCGTGTCGCAGTCGCGCGAGGTGGTGCGCGAAGAAGAGCCGCGCCGTTCGTGGGGCAAGACCGCGATGATCATCGGCGGCGGCACCGGCGCCGGCGCGGGCATCGGCGGCCTGATCGGCGGCAAGAAGGGCGCGTTGATCGGCGCAGCGGTCGGTGGCGGCGCGGCGACGATTTACGAGTCGACCAAGCGATAACGTCATGGCATCAGGGGTCCCATCGTGGGGCCCCTGCCTGCTCCTCACCACGCTGCTTCACAGCAGCGACGTCTGGTTTCACATTCATTCTGGGCCTGAATATAGAATGTGAACTCAGTAATGGCCGAGTCGCCGCCATCACCACCACCGCTACCCAACGTTCCCATCATCCATCGCCCTGATTCACAGGTGACGGGTCCGCCGCTCGACCGTCCGCCGTTGGCGGAGCGCAAGCGGCTGATGGTCGTGGACGACGAAGGGCCGGTGCTGAAACTGGTGACCCGCATTCTCGCGGCCGACAACTACGACATCGCGTCGGCGGAATCCGCGGAAGCGGCGCTCCGCATCATGCAGCAGCCAGGCTACAACGGGATCGATCTGCTGGTGACCGATCTGATGATGCCGGGCATGAACGGCCGCGAGCTGGCCGCGGTGGTGCGCAAGAAGACCCCGCACGTGCGCGTGCTCTATGTCACCGGCTTTGCCGACACGCTGTTCACCGGCGTGAACGAGCTTGGCCCGGGCGAGTCGTTCATCGAAAAGCCGTTCGGCGCCGACGGCCTGCTGGAAGCGACGCGGCTGCTGATGTTCGGACAGATCTCAACCGGCAAGGAAGAAGAAGTCGACAAGCGCGAGCACGAGCACGAGTGGGCCGACAACCGGCTGCGCGCGAAGATCGTGCGGGTGCTGAAGAGGCTCCGGATGGCGTAAGGACGCCGGCTTCCTGGCGCGTCTCACCTTGACATTCTAGGTGAGTGGGCGTAGGGTCGCCTAGAATGTCTACCAGAGACGACCGCGTCGAGCTGCTGCAGGGCACGCTCGATCTCTTGATCCTTCGCACGCTCCAGCCGGGTCCGGCGCACGGCCACTCGATCGCCAAGGCAATCCAGCGGTCCTCCGATGATGTGCTGCAGGTCGAGCAGGGCTCGCTCTACCCGGCGCTGCACCGCCTCATCAAGCGCGGCTGGATCGTGGCCGACGACGGCACCTCGGAGAACAACCGCCGCGCGAAGTTCTATCGGCTGACGCCTCAGGGGCGCAAGCAGCTGTCTGTCGAGACGACGAAGTGGGACAAGCTGGCCGGCGCGATCGCCAGGATCCTCCATTCCCGCGAGAGGCCCTCATGATTCCTCGACCTCCGGACCTCGACGACCTCGATCGCGAAATCCGCGACCACATCAACGCTGAGACCGAAGACAACATCGCGCGAGGCATGACGGAGGAGGACGCGCGCCTGGCGGCGATCCGCACGTTCGGCAATGTCACGCGGGTGAAGGAAGACGTGCGCGGCGTGTGGATTCCGGGGTGGGTCGATCGGCTGCGACAGGACGCCCGCGATGCGGTTCGTCAGGTACGCCACAGGCCGGCCTTCTCGTTCGCCATCGTCGTGACGCTGGCCCTGGGCATTGGGCTGACGACCGCGATCTACAGCGTCGTGCATGCTGTGCTGCTGCGGCCGCTCTCGTACCAGCATCCGGAGCGGATGGTGTGGCTCACCACGCAAGCCGCGCCAACCGGCGACAACACCAGAGCGGACCGCAACGCGAACCGGCCGCCCGAGATCATGAACTCGATCGATTTTGCGACGTGGCATTCCCTGGCGACGTCGCTGGCGCACATGGTTGCGTACGATTATTCGGACGCGACAGTCGTCGTGGGCGCGGACGCGTCGCGACTCCGGATCGTGTCGGCCTCCGACGGCTTCTGGGAGGTCACCGGCGCCCAGCCGCTGCTTGGCGCATTGCCCACGTCGCGCGAACCGCACGTCCTCGCCCTCACGCACCGCGTCTATCGCGAACAGTTTTACTTGGACCCGCAGATCATCGGCCGCGCGGTGACGATCGACGGCCGGCAGATGACGATTGGCGCGGTGCTGCCGGACGACTTTCAGCCGCAGCTGCCAGGCATGCAGTGGTGGCTGACCGGCGGCGGCCGCGTCGACGGCGCCGCGTATCGCGCCATGGTGGTCGAACCGCCGCCACGCGTGATCGATCGAAGCACCCAGATTCGCGTCTATCAGGCCTTCGGTGAGGTCAAGCCCGATGTCACGATCGAGCAAGCCCGCGCGGAGATCGACGCGATTCACGCCCGCGCCCAGCGTGAGAACCCGTCGGGCTTCGGCACATCGAACGCGGTCGTCATACCGATGCAGGAGAAGGTCGTCGGCCCGTCGCGCCTCGCCCTGAAGGTGTTGCTGTCGGCGGCACTCGTCCTGCTCGTGATCACGTGCGTCAACGTTGCCAATCTGCTGTTGTCGCGTTCGGCGGCGCGGCGAAAGGAGATCGCGCTCCGCATGTCGATGGGCAGCGGGCCGGTGCGTGTGGTGCGACAGCTTCTCGCTGAAAGCCTGTCGTACGCGCTGCTCGGCGGCCTGGGGGGACTACTGCTGGCCTATTGGTTGATCAATGCGGTCGTCGGGCTGATCGGCTCGGCAGTGCCGCGGCTGACCGAGACCTCGCTGGATGTGAACGTGATGATCGTCGCGCTCGCGATGTCCATCGCGACGGCGCTGCTCTTCGGCGTGGGCCCGGCGATTGCGCTGTGCGTGACCAATGTGCAGGAGGTCCTGAAAGAAGGTGGTCGCAGCGTATCGGCATCGCGAGCGGTCTTGCTGACCGGCCGGGTGTTCGTGGCCGCCCAGGTGGCCCTCACCGTGGTGTTGCTCGCCGGAGCGGGCCTGATGTTCAAGAGCGTCTGGCGGATGACCAGCCATCCACCTGGTTTCGCGCCGGATCAGCTGCTGACGATGCGCGTGGACTTCCGCGGGCCGCAGTACCGCGACGATCGTGCCCGCCACGATTACGCCGCAACCTTGCTGGCGCGGGCACAGACGCTGCCCGGCGTGCTGTCGGCCGGCCTGACGACCGGCCGCGCGTCGATGATGCTCGTGATCAAGGAGGGCGAGTCGATCAAGGAGATCGACCGCAACGCGCGTGGTGCCCCGGTCAGCTCCATCTCGGCAAGTTTTCCGCGGCTGCTCGGCATGTCCCTGGTGAGCGGCCGCTGGTTCGAGGAGATGGAAACGCCAGGCACGGTGCTGGTCAACGAGAGCCTGGCGCGGCAGATGTTCGCCGGTGAGAATCCGCTCGGCGCGCGCATCCAGCTGCCGTGGCTCGGCGCGAACGGCCTCGGCACCATCGTCGGCGTCGTCGCCGATCTCAAGTACGCCGACATCGACGCCGACATCAAACCCGAGCTGTTCTTCCACCATGCCGACACCCGCCTGTTCGGCGTCAGGTTGGTGATGCGCATCGACGGCGATCCGATCGGCGCCGCGCCGGCCATCCGGAAGGCGGTGTCGGCCATCGATCCGACGCAGTCGTTCTATTCGATCGAGACGATGGAGCGCACGCTGGCCGAGTCGATCGCGCCGCGCCGGTTCAATTTGCTGCTGCTCGGCATCTTCGCGATTGTCGCGCTGGTGGTGGCGGTGCTCGGCGTCTACAGCGTGGTGGCGTATGCGGTGTCGGAACGCACGCAGGAGATCGGCATCCGCATGGCGCTCGGCGCCCAACGCTCGCGCGTGGTGACGATGATGGTGGCGCAAGGCATGAATAGCGTGGCGGTGGGACTCATCGTCGGTCTCGCCGCGGCGCTAGCGGCCACGCGGCTGATTGCCGGACTGCTGTACGGGGTCGAGGTGACCGACGTGCCGACGTTCGTCGTGACGACCGTGGCGCTGACGGCGATTGCGTTTGTTGCGTGCGCGGGGCCGGCGCTGAGAGCCGCGCTCGTCGATCCCGTTGTCGCCCTGCGAGCAGAATGAAGCGAGGTGGCTGGCCCACCGCCGCGGCTTCCACCTCCGCGCTCGCGAGCTAGCGCGGACAAGTCGCCGCTATGGTGGGCAACCTTCGCGTGATAACGAGCGAAGGTTGGTGCCGGAGGAGGGGGTAGAACCCACACT
>JALDXK010000345.1:0-6668 GCA_032155105.1 Acidobacteriota bacterium | reverse complement strand
GGCTGGAGCGGTCAAACAACGGCCGGCCAATCTCATCCTCGAGCTTCTTGATCGTCTGGCTGATGGCAGGTTGTGTCCGATACAGTGCTTTCGCGGCTGCTGAGAAGCTGCCTTCGCGCACCACCGCTAGAAACGCTTCGAGTTGGAACAGTTCCATCAGGATTCATACTATAAGCGATTGAATATACATCCATAGCTATTATTATTTTGACTTATTAGGTCGCCAGCCCGACACTCGTGGACCATGGCGACGACTTCGCGCATCCAGGTGTTCGACACCTCGCTTCGGGACGGCGAGCAGGCCCCGGGCTTCAGCATGACCGCCGCCGAGAAACTGCGTCTCGCCCAGCAGCTCGATCGCCTCGGCGTGGACATCATCGAGGCCGGCTTCCCGATCTCGTCGGATGGAGATTTCGAGGCGGTGCGCACCATTGCCGGCGCTGTGCGGCGGCCGATCATCGCCGGCCTGGCCCGGGCGATCCCGGCCGACATCGACCGCGCCTGGGCCGCGCTGTCGCAGGCCGCCCGCCCGCGGATTCACGTCTTCCTGGCGACCTCCGACATTCATCTCGAATACAAACTGCGGATCACGCGCGAGCAGTGCGTCCGGCAAATCACCGCCGCGGTGGCCCATGCGCGCGCCTACTGCGACGACGTCGAGTTCTCGGCCGAGGACGCCACGCGGACCGATCTCGAGTTCCTCTGCGAGGTCGCCGAGGCGGCAGTGGCCGCCGGCGCTACGACGATCAATCTTCCCGACACGGTCGGGTATGCGCTGCCCGCCGACATCGAGCGAATGTTCACGGCCGTCGGCCGGCGCCTCGGCAACGGTGTGGTGCTGTCGGCGCATTGCCACAACGATCTCGGCCTCGCGGTGGCCAACTCGCTGGCGGCGGTGCAGGCCGGCGCCCGGCAGGTCGAGTGCACCATCAACGGCATCGGTGAGCGCGCCGGCAATGCGTCGCTCGAAGAGATCGTGATGGCGCTCGAAGTCCGCGCCGATGCACTCCCCCACCGCACCGGCATCCACACACCCGCCCTCGTGCCGACCAGCAACGTGCTGTCGGCGATCGTCGGCGTCGCGGTGCCCCCGAACAAGGCCATCGTCGGCGCCAACGCGTTCGCGCACGAGGCCGGCATTCACCAGGACGGCATGTTGAAGTACGAGTTGACCTACGAAATCATGCGCCCCGAATCGGTGGGCGCGCCCGGCACGCGCCTCGTGCTCGGCAAGCATTCGGGTATGCGCGGCCTCGACGCGCGCTGTCGGGCCCTCGGGCACCGGCTGCGGCAGCCCGAGCTCGCACGGCTCTACGCCAAGGTGACGGCGCTCGCCGACCGCACCAAGAGCGTGGACGATGATCAGCTGGCGGCGATCATCCGCGAAGAAATGGCGGCGGCGCCTGCCCGCGGTGCTGGTGCGGTGGCTCACGGGGAACCTGCATGCCACTGACGATCGCGCTGCTGCCCGGAGACGGCATCGGTCCGGAAGTGACCGAGGAAGCCGTACGGATTCTGAAGAACGTCGCGGAGCATTCCGGCAAGCCGTTCGCATTCTCAACCCACCCGATTGGCGGCACGGCGATCGACAGCCACGGCGCCGGCCTGCCCGACGCCACGCTGGAAGCGTGCCTCGGCGCCCAGGCGGTGCTGCTCGGCGCGGTCGGTCATCCGAAGTTCGACGGTCGCCTGCCGGGTGAGCGGCCTGAGGCCGCGCTGCTCGCGCTGCGACAGGCGCTCGGCGGCTTCGCCAACCTGCGCCCGGCGATCTGCTACGCACCGCTCGCGAGGCGAACGGCGTTTCAGCCCGAACGGGTCCGCGGCGCCAACCTGCTGATCATCCGCGAGCTGCTCGGCGGGTTGTATTACGGCGAGCCGCGCGGATTCGAAGCCTCAGGTAATACCGCGTTCAACACGCTGATCTACTCGCGCCACGAGATCGAGCGTGTGGCCCGCGTGGCGTTCACGCGCGCGCGCGAACGGCGCCGCAAGGTGGCGTCGATCGACAAGGCCAACGTGCTCGAAACGTCGCGGCTGTGGCGCACGGTGGTGTCCGAGATCGGCCAGGAGTTTCCGGACGTCGAGCTCGAACACGTGTATGTCGACACGGCGGCGATGCGGCTGGCCATGTCGCCGGCCAGCTTCGACGTGATGCTCTGCGACAACCTCTTCGGCGACATCCTCAGCGATCAGGCGGCCTCGGTGGCCGGTTCGCTCGGGCTGCTGCCGTCGGCGACGCTCGGCGGGCGCGTCGACCTGTATGAGCCGGTGCACGGCTCTGCGCCCGACATCGCCGGCAAGGGCCTCGCAAACCCGATCGGCGCCATCGCCAGTGCCGCCATGCTGCTGCGCTTCAGCGCCGGCATGGAGAAGGAAGCCAACGAAGTCGATCACGCGATCGAGGATGCCCTCGCCTCCGGCGCGCGCACGCGTGACCTGGCGGTGCCGGGTGAACGCGCGCTCTCGACACGCGACATGGGACAGGCCATCGAGGATGCGCTGCACGACATCCGCGATCGCCGGCATTCGTATCATGCCGTCTAAGCCACCGATTCGCACCGATTCGACACCGATGAATCAGAGGCCACCGATTCACAGCGATTCGACACCGATCGGGCGCACCCTGCTCGATAAGGTGTGGAATGCGCACGTGGTGCGCGAGCTCGCGGACGGGCGCACGCTGCTCTACATCGATCGTCACCTCGTGCACGAGGTCACATCGCCGCAGGCGTTCGAAGGCCTCCGCCTCGCCGGCCGCAAGGTTCGCCGGCCGGATCTCACCTTTGCCACCGTCGATCACAACGTGCCGACCTCCGCGCGGCACCTGCCGATCGCCGACCCGCTCGCGCGCCAGCAGGTGGAGACGCTGCGCAGCAATGCCGACGCCTTCGGCGTGCCACTCTTCGATTTCGACAGCGGCCGCCAGGGCATCGTGCACGTCATTGGCCCGGAGTTGGGCCTGACCTTGCCCGGCACCACCATCGTGTGCGGCGACAGCCATACCAGCACCCACGGGGCGTTTGGCGCGCTCGCGTTCGGCATCGGGACCAGCGAGGTCGAGCACGTGCTCGCCACGCAGTGCCTCGTGCAGCAGAAGCCGAAGGCCATGCGCATCACGCTCACCGGCGCGCTCAGCCAGGGCGTGACGGCCAAGGACGTGGCGCTGGCATTGATCGGGCGCCTTGGCGTGTCTGGCGGCGCGGGCCACGCGCTCGAACTGGCCGGGTCGCTCATGGCCTCGCTGTCGATGGAACAGCGCATGACGATCTGTAACATGAGCATCGAGGCCGGCGCGCGCAGCGCGCTCGTCGCGCCCGACGCCACGACGTTCGCGTTCCTCGAGGGCCGGCCGCACGCCCCGCATTGCGACGACTGGCAGGCGGCGGTCGCACGCTGGACGACGCTCACCAGCGATCCAGGTGCGCGCTTCGACGCCGAACTGACCATCGACGTCACGGCGCTCGCGCCACTCGTGACCTGGGGCACGCGGCCCGACATGGTCGAACCGGTCACCGGGCGGGTGCCCGATCCCGCGGCGGCCTCATCGGACGCCGATGCCCGCGCGATGACGCGCGCGCTTGAATACATGGGGCTCACGCCCGGTACTGCGATCGAGGGGGTCCCGATCGATCGGGTATTCATCGGTTCCTGCACGAACGCGCGTCTCGAGGATCTGCGCGCGGCGGCAAGCGTGGCGCGCGGCCATCACGTCAACACGCGTGTGCGCGCGCTGGTGGTACCCGGATCGCAGCAGGTCAAGGCCGACGCCGAACGCGAAGGCCTCGATCGCATCTTTGCCGACGCGGGTTTTGAATGGCGCGAGCCCGGCTGCTCGATGTGCCTCGGCATGAACGACGACGTGCTGGGCGAGGGCGAGCGGTGCGCGTCGACGAGCAACCGCAATTTCGAAGGCCGGCAGGGCCGCGGCGGGCGCACCCACCTGGTGAGCCCGGCGATGGCGGCCGCGGCGGCCATCGAAGGCCACTTCACTGATGTGCGGCAGTGGGAGTATCGGTGATGGACCGTCGAGCAACGCGGTCAGTACCGCAGTGGTGACTGGAACCAGATATGAGAGGAAGACGATGGAATCCGGGAGTGCGGTGATGGGAGGTCGCGCGCCGTTCTTGAAGCATCAGGGGCTCGTGGCGCCATTGCGCCGGAACCACGTCGACACCGATCAGATCATCCCGAAGCAGTTCCTCAAGCGGATTGAACGCTCCGGGTTTGGACCATTCCTGTTCCACGACTGGAAACGCGACCCGGCGTTCGTCCTGAACCAGCCGGCATACGCCGGCGCGTCGGTCCTCGTCGCCGGCGTGAATTTCGGCTGCGGGTCCTCGCGCGAGCACGCCGCGTGGGCGCTGCAGGATGCGGGGTTCAAGGCGGTGATCGCGCCATCGTTCGCCGACATCTTCCACAACAACGCGATCGGCAACGGGATGCTGCCGGTGGCGATCGCCGAGGGCGCGGTGAACCTGATCCTCGACCGCGCCGAGGCCGGCAACGGCTACTCGGTGGAAATCGACCTCGAACGTAACGAGGTTCGCGATCAACTCGGCCTGCGCGAATCGTTCGCGATCGACAGCGCCTCGCGGCAACGGCTCCTCGAAGGCAAAGACGAAATCGATCTGATCCTCAACCACGAACCCGACATCGCCGCCTACGAACGGAGAGCGGCTACATCATGAAGACACGCGGAGCGCACATCATCTGGCAGGTCCTGGTCGAACAAGGCGTGGACACGGTCTTCGGGTATCCGGGCGGCGCGATTCTTCCGGCCTACGACGCGCTGCTCGACCATCCGATTCGCCACGTCCTGGTGCGGCACGAGCAGGGCGCCACCCACATGGCGGACGGCTACGCGCGCGCGAGCGGCAAGGTCGGCGTGGCCCTGGCCACCTCCGGCCCCGGCGCCACCAACCTCGTCACCGGCATCGCCAACGCGATGATGGATTCGATTCCGATCGTGTGCATCACCGGCCAGGTCGCCGAGTCGCTGCTCGGCTCTGACGCGTTCCAGGAAACCGATGTCACCGGCATCACGTTGACGATCACGAAGCACAACTTCCTCGTCACCAAGGCCGCCGACATTGCGCCGACGCTGCGGGCGGCATTCCGCATCGCCACGTCGGGACGTCCGGGGCCGGTGCTCGTGGATATCACCAAGAATGCGCAACAGGAAGAGGCGGAGTTCGAGGCGGCCATCGACAAACCTGAAGGATTGATCGACAAACCTGAAGGATTGGCCGACAAACCTAAAGGTTTGTCGCCGCAGCTCGAACAAGCCACCGCGCTGGTCGCGCAGGCGAAGAAGCCGGTGATCCTCGCCGGCCATGGCATCCTCAAGAGCGGCGCGATGGACGAAGTGTGCACCTTCGCGGAACTCACCCACACGCCCCTGGCGATGACGCTGCTCGGCATCGGCTGCCTGCCGGCCGACCACCCGCTCAATCTCGGCATGATGGGCATGCACGGCGAGCACTGGGTCAACGAGGCGATCCAGGAGGCCGACCTGCTGCTCGCCTTCGGCATGCGCTTCGACGATCGCGTCACCGGGAAGCTGGCGTTGTACGCGCCGCACGCGAAGAAGATCCACATCGACATCGATCCGTCGGAGCTGCACAAGAACGTGCGCGCCGATGTGGCGATCGCCGGCGATCTGCGGACGGTGCTGCGGGCCTGGCTGCCGACGATCAAGGGCGCCAACCACGATGCGTGGCTGACGCGCATCGGTGAGCTGGCCGGCGGACCGACAGTGCGCGACATCGCCGAGTTGCCCGACAACGGCCGCCTCTGCGCGGCGCACGTGATCCACGACATCTGGAAGGCCACCGCCGGGCGCGCGATCATCGTCACCGACGTCGGCCAGCACCAGATGTGGACGGCGCAGTACTACAAGGTGTCGGAGCCCGGCACGTTCATCACCTCCGGCGGGCTCGGCACGATGGGCTTCGGCGTGCCCGCGGCGATTGGCGCCAAGCTGGCGCGCCCCGACCGCGAAGTGTGGGCGATCGTCGGCGACGGCGGTTTCCAGATGACGCAGGCCGAGCTGCAAACGATGGTGCAGGAGAACGTCAAGGTCAACGTCGCGATCATCAACAACGGCTACCTGGGCATGGTGCGCCAGTGGCAGGAGTTCTTCCACCAGCGGCGTTACTCCGCGACGCCGATGTCGTCGCCCGACTACGTGAAGCTCGCCGACGCCCACGGCCTGCCCGGCATCCGCGTCACCAGGCGGGCCGACATGTCCGACGCGCTGCGGCACGCCCGCGCGGCGGCCGGCGCGGTGGTGATCGATTTCCGCGTCGAGCAGGAAGACACCGTCTACCCGATGGTTTCGCCGGGCGCGGCGCTGCACGAGATGATCAAGCGTCCCAACACGCTGGTGGAAACGGCGGCGCAGCTGTGATCGACCAGGCCCGCCCGCGCACCATCGTCGTCCGCTACGCCCACGAGATCGACGCGCTCGATCGCGTGGCGTCGGTCCTGCGCCGCCAGCGGGTACGCGCTGAGGCGTTCACCGCGGTGGCATCGCACGATCGCACCACCGTGCAGGCGACGATCATGTTCGACAGTTCCGACAAGACCGCGGCGCGCATTGTGGCGCTGCTCGAACGGCAGGTTGGGGTCCTCGCCGTCGGCCACCGATTACACACCGATTCAGACAC
>JALDXK010000344.1:0-6676 GCA_032155105.1 Acidobacteriota bacterium | reverse complement strand
CAGTGCCAGGCGCCGAGCGCGGCGTGTGGCTCTGATCAGACCGTGCTCGTGATCGAAGCCCGCGACGGGCGCATGGCGGTCATCGTCGATGCGGTCGTGGAAGAGCAGGAGCTGGTGTTCCAGGAACTGCGCGGACCGCTCGGAGACCAGCTCGCCATCGCCGGCGCCGCGCTGCTCGGGAACGGCGACATCGTGCCGATTCTGGACGTGCAGGGACTCTTCGAACGCATCGTCCGGCCGGTGGGCCGCGACACCGTCACCGCCGCCACGCGCGCGTCGAACCGGTTGCGGCCGGCACGCGTGCTGGTGGTCGAGGATTCGCTCGTGGCCGCGGAGATGCATCGCGGCATCCTGGCCGCAGCCGGGTACGAAGTCGAGATCGCGCACGACGGCGTCGAGGCGCTGGAGCTGTTGCGGCGTCGGGATCGCGACCTCGTGATCACCGACCTCGACATGCCGAACATGGACGGTGTCGAGCTGACCGCGCACCTGCGCGCCGACGATCACCTGCAAGACATTCCGATCGTGATCGTCTCGTCGCGCGACACTGCGGATCATCGCCGCCGTGGCCTTGCCGCCGGCGCTGACGCCTACGTGACGAAAGGCGAGTTCGATCAGCACGCCGTGCTCGCCACCGTGCGTCAGCTGGTTGGCGCGCGGCCGCGCGGGGTACACCGATGACCGCGGCTCCGGGCGTCCGCGTCTTGATTGTCGACGATTCGCCGGTGGCGCGCGAAGTGCTGAAGAACGTCCTCGAGGCCGACGCCGGCATCCGCGTGGTCGGCATGGCCGCCACTGGCCGGGAAGCGGTGGAGCTGACGGCGCGGCTCAGGCCCGACCTGGTGACCATGGACCTGGTGATGCCGGGCATGGACGGCATGGAAGCCACGCAGCACATCATGGCCCGTCATCCGACGCCGATCCTGTTCCTGAGCGCGTTCATCGGACAGCAAGGCTCGTACTCGCGCAGCGATGCGCTGGCCGCAGGCGCGCTCGACGTGGTGGAGAAGCCCTCGCCGATGCCCGATCCGCGATGGCAAACCGACGCGCTGGTCAAGAAGGTGAAGGCGCTCGCCCAAGTGACGGTGGTGACGCACATGTACCGCGCGCCGCGTGATGCGCGCCGGCAGCCGATCGTGTCGGCCACCGCGTCGCGTCTGGCCGCCGCCGTGGTCGGCATCGGTGCGTCGACGGGCGGTCCGAAGATCGTGGACGATCTGCTCTCCGCATTGCCCTCGACGTATGGGCCGGCCGTACTGGTCGTCCAACACATGGCCGAAGGGTTCATGAATGCCATGGTGACCTCGCTGCGGCAGCGCTGCGTGCTCGAGATCAAGGTCGCAGAAGACGGCGATCGCCTGCAGCCGGGTCGCGTGTTGTTAGCGCCGCCATCAGCGCATCTCACCGTGAGCTCGGGCGGCCGTGTGCGCATCGACGATCAGCCCGCGGTGCGGGGATTCCGCCCGTCGATCGATGTGATGTTCGCGTCGCTCGCGCGTACCTACGGCGCGCGCGCCGCCGGTATCCTGCTGACCGGCATGGGCGTCGACGGCGCCGCGGGATTGCTGGCCATCCGCGAGGCCGGAGGCAAGACGCTCGTCCAGGACGAGGCCTCGTGCGTGGTGTTCGGCATGCCGCGGGCGGCGATCGAGTTGGGGGCCGTGCAACACGTGCTCCCGCCCGCTGGTCTTGCACGCCATCTCGTGGCATTGCACACACTTCGCCGTTCGCCGGACTAGGCGACCCGATTCACACCGATGTGACGCCGATACTCCGACACACGACTCGTCCTGCGCAGGCGCGCCCCCGCGCGGCCGCATCGGCGCATCAGGTATGATCCCGAGTTCACGCAGTCGTATGGCCGCCGAAATTGTCACGCTCCTTGTTGCAGCGACGCTGCTGGTGCTCGTTGTGGCGATGTTCCGCCAGCGCGATGCAGCCACGCAGGGCCGGCAGTCCAAGGCGCCGCCGGGCGGACAGGTGTGGAACGCGAGCGCGACGGGCAACGCCGCTCGCCCCCCGTCGGGTACCGGCATCGTGCCGCCGCGCGACCCGGCCGTGGCCGGCCGCGAAGTGATGGAGCATTTGCGCCGTCTCGAGGAGCGCTCGCCGGGACTGATCGCGCAGGTGATCCCGGTGTTCCTGAAAGATACCAGTGCGAGGCTTGCGACGTTGAAGGACGCGGTGCAGCAGCGCGATGGCGTGGCGGCGCATCGCGTGGCGCACACGCTGCACGGCAGCGCCGCGTCGGTTGGCGCCGCGTCGATGGTGCGGGCCTGCGCCGAGATCATCAGGGAAGTCCGCCTGGGCGCCTTCGACGGCTGCGATCGCCTGATCGGCGAGCTCGATGCCGACTTCGAGTCCATTCGCCGCGCCTCGGACACGGCGCGCCCTGGAGATGCCGCATGATCCACGTGCCGACCGGTCCGAAACGGCTCCTGATTGTTGACGATGACGACGCCACGCGCACCGTCACGCAGGCGATGGCACGCGCGCAGGGCCACGAGGTCGAGTCGGCAGCGGACGGCATCGAGGCCCTCGCCAAGGTGCGCCTCGGCGTCGACCTGATCCTGCTCGACGTGATGATGCCGGGCCTCGACGGGTTCGAGGTGTGCCGGCGCATTCGCCAGGACCCGGTGGCGCGCGACGTGCCGATCATCATGCTGACCTCGATGGCCAGCCTCGACGATCGCCTCAACGCAGTCGAGGCGGGCGCCAACGACTTCATCGCCAAGCCGGTCGACGAAACCGAGCTGCGCATCCGCTCCGGGTCGCTGTTGAAGCTGAAAGACACGCAGGACGCCCTGAAGGCGTACCAGTCGCACCTCGAAGAACTGGTGCGGCAGCGCACCGCCAGCCTGCGCGCCGCCCTCGAGCAGATGGCCGAGGCACAGCGCGTCGCCTACCTCGCGCATCTCGACACCGTTGAACGGCTCGCGGTCGTCGCCGAGTACAAGGACCGCGTCACCGCGCGGCACATCGAACGGATGAGCCATTACTGCGCGGTGATCGCGCGGGGCCTCAAGCTGCCGCCCGGCGAAGTCGAGCTGATTCAGCATGCCAGCCGCATGCACGACCTCGGCAAGATCGCGGTGCCCGACGGGATCCTCGGCAAGACCTCCGGTCTCGACCCGCGCGAGTGGAAGGTGATGCGCGAGCACGCGGTGATCGGCGGCTCGATCCTCGCCAACTCGACTTCTGAGCTGCTGCAGGCCGGGCGCGTGATCGCGCTCAGCCACCACGAACGATGGGACGGGAATGGTTATCCCGATGGCCTGAAGGGTGAGGAGATTCCCTTGTGGGGCCGGATCTGCGCCGTGGCCGACACGTTCGACGCGGTCACCAGCGAGCGGTCGTACAAGCCGGCCTATTCGAACGACATCGCCCTGCGCATCCTCCGCGACGAGCGCGGCCGCCAGTTCGATCCGAAGATTGTGGACGTGTTCCTGGAGTGCTTCGACGAGATCGTGGCGGTTCAGGGCAAGTACTCGGACCCTGTCACGCCGGCGCAAGCCTGAACCAGCTCAGCGTTTCCTGACGCCGCTGTCGTCGTCCTTGAACTGCGGGTAGAGCCGCTTCATGCAGTCGGGGCACACCGCGTGGCTGAACTCTGCCTCGGTGTGTTCGTTCAGATAGGTCTCGACGCGATTCCAATACCCCTGGTCGTCGCGGACGTTCTTGCAGTTGGCGCAAATCGGCACGATGCCACGCAGCGTCCGCACCTGGTCGAGCGCCTGTTCGAGCTCTTCGACTTTCTCGGCGAGCTGGAAGCGCATCTCGATCATGCGGCGGCCGACTTCCACGCGCGCGCGCAACTCGCCGGCGTCGAACGGCTTGGTGAGGTAATCGTTGGCGCCGGCATCGAGTGCGGCAATCACATCGGCCTTGTCACTCTTGGTGCTGACGATGATCAGGTACGGCGGCACCTGGGACGGCAGGCCGCGCACGAGACGCACCAATTGCAGGCCGTCGATCCCCGGCATGATCATGTCGAGGATGGCAAGCGGCGGCGCGTCGGGCTGCTGAAAATGCTGCCACGCTACGCTGCCGTCGGCGGCGGAGACTACGTCGTAGCCCTCGTTCTTGAGGGCGGTGGCCAGGACGATTCGCGACGTTGCGTCGTCCTCTGCAAGCAAGATGCGCATGGGGGCCTATGTACTCTACGACAACCTTAGCCCCCATGCGCAGGTCATTGGAAGGCTAGACCCCCACGGGCTCGGGCGTTTCCTTCGACATTCCGAGCGCCTTGCGCACTTTTTCCTCAATTGCACCGCGCAGCTCGATGTTTTCCTTCAGGAAGTTCTTCACATTTTCCCGGCCCTGGCCGAGGCGCTCGCCGCCATAGGCGAACCAGGCGCCGCTCTTTTCGATGATCTTGTGTTCGACCGCGATGTCGATCAGGTCGCCTTCACGCGACACGCCTTCGCCGTACATGACGTCGAATTCGGCTTCGCGGAACGGCGGCGCCATCTTGTTCTTCACGATCTTGACGCGGGTGCGTCCGCCCACGACGTTGTCGCCGTCCTTGATCGCGCCGATGCGCCGGATGTCGATGCGCACGGACGAATAGAACTTGAGCGCGCGGCCGCCGGTGGTGGTTTCGGGATTGCCGAACATCACGCCGATCTTCTCGCGCAGCTGGTTGATGAAGATCAATGACGTCTTCGACTTCGAGACCGCGCCGGTGAGTTTGCGGAGCGCCTGCGACATCAAGCGGGCCTGCAGGCCCATCTGCGCTTCGCCCATCTCGCCCTCGATCTCGGCGCGGGGCACGAGCGCGGCGACCGAGTCGACCACGACCACGTCGACACTGTTGGAACGAATGATGACCTCGACGATTTCGAGCGCCTGCTCGCCGTTGTCGGGCTGCGAGACGAGGAGGTTGTCCAGATCGACGCCGAGCTTCTTGGCATAGGCCGCGTCGAGCGCGTGTTCGGCGTCGACGAAGGCGGCCATGCCGCCCTTCTTCTGGGCCTCGGCAATCACCTGCAGCGCCAGCGTGGTCTTGCCGGATGATTCCGGCCCGAAAATTTCGATGACGCGGCCGCGCGGGACACCGCCAATACCGAGCGCGTAATCGATGCTGATCGCGCCGGTCGAAATGACCTCGACCGGGGCCACGATGTTGTTCTGGCCGAGGCGCATGATCGAGCCTTTGCCGAACTGCTTTTCAATTTGGCCGACGGCCGCGTCCAGTGCTTTCAATCGTTCTTGTCGTTCCCGTGTTTCTTCAGTTGGTGGCATGTGTGTGGGTCCTTTCGGGACGCGATTGATCCTAGAAACGCGCCAAGCGAAAGTCAAGCGTAAATCCGTGCAGTGACAGGTGAGTTCACGCGCGTTTTCAATAGTTTAGGGGAATTGACCACTTTCGCCCCTGCCAGCCAAGATCGCAGTTTTTACGGCTGTTTCGTTTGACCGCTGCCTCGGAATCTGCGTACGGTGGAGCGTGCCTAGTCCGGTCGGTCATGCCCTTGGCGGGGCCATAGTGGCGCTCGCCATCCAAAAGGGAACCTGCTTCACTTTTCGCTCTGCGGCGCCGGTCCTGTTGGCCGCGGTTGCGCCGGACGTGGATTTCCTGTGGGGCAGGCACAACCAGGAGACGCACAGCCTTGTTGCCGCAATCCTGGCCGGTGGCGTCGCCTTTGCGTGGAAAAAGGACGGGCGCCTGGCGCTTGCGGTCACCCTCGCGTGGGCCTCACATGTGCTGTTCGACTGGCTGGGATCGGATACCACGCCGCCGCTCGGCGTGATGGCCCTCTGGCCGCTGTCGTCGGAGTATTACTTCTCGAACGCGTTTTTCTTCGAGGCAATCTCGCGGCGCTATTGGCTCGACAACTTCATCACGCACAACCTGTGGGCGGTTGCCAAGGAGATCCTGATCCTCGGCCCCGTCGCCGCGGTGATTATTGCAATTCGATGGCGAGCGCGACGCCGTTCCCGCCGCCCAGGCACAGCGTAGCAATGCCGCGCTTCAAGCCGCGATCCTTCAACGCATAAATCAACGTCGTCAGGATGCGCGCGCCCGAGGCGCCGATCGGGTGGCCGAGCGCCACCGCGCCGCCGTTGACGTTCACCTTGCTCATGTCGAGGCCGAGTTCGTTGCCGACGGCCACGGCCTGCACGGCGAAGGCTTCGTTCAGCTCGAGCAGGTCGACGTCGTTCAACGACCAGCCGGCCTTCTTCAACACCTTGCGCGTGGCTTCAACAGGCGTCATCAACAACATCTTCGGCGCCAGGCCGCTCGTAGCCTGCGCGACGATGCGCGCGATCGGTGTCGCGTTGAGCGACTGCATCTTGTCTTCGGCCATCACCACGAGTGCGGCGGCGCCATCGTTCACCGGCGGGGCATTGCCGGCCGTGACCGACCCGTCTTTCTTGAACGCCGGCTTGAGGCCGCGTAACACGTCGGCGGTGGTGTCGGCGCGCACCGATTCGTCTTTCGAGAAGACGATCGGATCGCCCTTCTTCTGCGGAATCGTGACCGGAATAATCTCGGCGCCGAACTTGCCGGCCGCCTGTGCCGCCGCGGCTTTCTTGTGGCTGTCGGCGGAGTACTGATCCTGCTGCTCGCGCGTCACCTTGTAGGCGTCGGCCACGGTTTCACCGGCGTTGCCCATGTGCCAGTTCTCGAATGGGCACCACAGGCCGTCGTGAATCATCAGATCCACCACCGAGC
>JALDXK010000343.1:0-6703 GCA_032155105.1 Acidobacteriota bacterium | reverse complement strand
AACTGCTCGCCGCGCACGCTCATGCCGATGCCGGTGTCGCCGAGGATCACCGCGCCGGGGACCCAGCCGCCGCTCGGCGTGACGTCGAAAATGTTGCCGTCCTTGTCGATCACCGCCATGTGCGTGGTGTCTTTCACCACGCCGGAGGAGTCATCCTGTCCCGCGGTCCGCGGCGTCGACCCCGTCTCGTTCGCCTTCCAAAACGTCCACTGCTTGACCTTGGAGTCGTACTTGAGCGGATCGCCGGCGATGAACGTGGTGGATGCCTTCGCCGGATCGATCAGCGCCGCACGTTCTTTCGCGTAGCTCTTTGACAGCAGGCCCTCGGCAGGCACCTGCACGAATGCGGGGTCGGCGTAATACGTGTCGCGATCCGCGAAAGCGAGTTTCATCGCCTCGGTCACCGTGTGCAGGTAATCCGCGCTCGCGTAGCCAATCTTCGCGAGATCGAAGTTCTCGAGGATGTTGAGCGCCTGCAGCAGCACCGGCCCCTGACTGCCGAACCCGTGCTTGTACACCGTGTAGCCGCGATAGGTCGTCTTCGCGGGCTCCTCGATGCGCGCGTAGTACTCGGCGAAGTCACTCTCGTCGAAAGGCGCGCCGTGTTTCTTGAGGAACGCCACCATCTCCCTGGCGATGTCGCCCTTGTAAAACCGATCGCGCGCGGCGACGATGCCGGCGGCACGTCCCTTCCCGCGCGCGCCAAGCTCCGCGTCGACCATCCGCTTCAACGTGCGCGCCAGCGCGGGCAGCTTGATCGTTTCGCCGGGCTGATACTGCGAGCCGTCCGGCTTCAGCCAATAGGCCTTGTTGCCGGGCCAGCGCTCGAAAAACTTCAGTTGTCCTCGGATGCTCCTCGCGGTGCTGCTGCGCATCGGGAAGCCGTGCTCGGCATACGCGATGCCCGGCGCCGCGACTTCGGCAAAGGTCATCGTGCCCCACTTCTCGAGCACCGTCAGAGCGGCGTGCAGCGCGCCCGGCACCACCGCGGGGTCGAGGCCCTCGCCCTGCAGGTCCTTCTTGCGCGAGAGGTACCAGTCCACGTCAACCGCCTTGGGCGCCCAGCCCTGGCCGACGATCGACGTGACCTTGCCTTCTTTTTTCGGATAGACGAGCACAAGCGCCTCGCCGCCGAGGCTGTAGAGATCTTGTTCGAGAACGCCGCCAGCGATCAGCGACGCGACGCCGGCGTCGAAGGCGTTGCCGCCTTTCAGCAGGATACCGAAGGCGGCGGCCGTGGTGAGGGGATGCCCGGTCGACACGCCACCAGTCGGTCCCATCACCGCGGGCCGTAGCGCCGACCCGGCAGGCTGCCGGTCCTGGACCGGCACCTGCCCAACAAGAGGAACCGTGGCTACCAGCAGTGCAATCACAAGCGGAGTGCGAAGCTGAGATGTCATGGTCCCCCTGCTTTTAACTTTTAACTTTTAACTTTTAATTTTTAACTTTTAATTTTTAACTTTTAACTTTTAACTTTTAACTTTTAACTTATTTCTCGATCGTCGCCTTCTTGATGAAATCGAGCTTCGGGAATTCCTTGTTCAAGTAGGCATTCCCTTCGGACTGGATGCTGCCCTGCTGGGGTCTCTCGCGATACTCGGCGTTGATCTTGTCGACCACCGTCATGCCAGTGGTGACTTCGCCAAACGGCGCAAATCCCTGCTTGTCGAGGCCGGCGTTGTTGCCGAAGTTGATGAACACCTGGGTGGTGCGCGTGTTCGGCCCACGCGTCGCGAACGTGATGGTGCCGCGTGTGTTGCTGCCCTTCACCGGATCGTCCTGGATGTTGGCGTTGGCCCAGTTCTTCTGGATGGCCGGATCGCCGTTGATGCCGAACTGCACCATGAAGCCAGGGACCACTCGGAAGAACCGCGTGCCATCGTAGAAGCCGTTCTTGACCAGGTTGTAGAAACGGTCGGCCCCGTTCGGCGCCTGCGACCGGTTCACCGTGACGATGAATTCGCCGGCGCTGGTATCGAACTTCACCTTGTAGGTGGCCGGCGCCTGTTCCTTCAGTGAGGCGGGACTTGATAACGACGGCTTCTGCGCGAAGGCCGCAGCCGGCACGAGCGCCAGCGTCAGAGTGAATGCCAGAGCTTTCAATACACGAGTCATCGAATCTCCTTTTACAAGCACGCCTCGCCACAGCGCGTCGGGCGAAGGCGGAACTACATTATCCCCGCGAAGCGGGCACGGAGGGTAGCGTTCGGTCGAGCGCCGCCCGCACGGCACGCGCCAGCACAGCGGGCGAGAACGGCTTCGACACCATCGTCGCATCCATGAGGTCGCCGGGCGTCACCACCTCGGCCGCGTAGCCCGACATCAGGACCACGCGCAGCCCGGGACGCATGCCGCGCAGCCGCGCGGCCAGCTCCGGCCCCTTGAGGCCCGGCATCACCACGTCGGTGAGCAGCAAGTGGATGATGCCGTCATGGGTCTCTGCGACTTCGAGCGCCGCTTCTCCACTCGCCGCGGCAATCACGCGGTAGCCGTGGCGTTCGAGCGATTCGACGGCCAGCCGCCGCACCGCCTCTTCGTCTTCGGCCACGAGCACCGTCTCGTTGCCCCGATTGACCCCTTCCGACGGACGTGGCGGCGGCGTCATCAACGTGGCGGCGGGCGCGCGCGGCAAGAGCAGATCGATCGAGGTGCCCTGTCCCGGCACGGACAGCACGCCGATCGACCCGCCGCACTGCCGCACAAAACCGTAGACGGTCGACAGTCCGAGGCCCGTGCCCTGGCCCTGGGGCTTGGTCGTGAAGAACGGTTCGAACATCCGCGCCCGGGTCGCTTCGTCCATGCCCATCCCGGTATCGGTGACGGTGATTTGCACGTAGTCCCCGGGCTTCACTTCTCCGTCCGGGCGGCGCTCACCCCGCGGACGGGGCGCGTTCTGCGCGGTGATCTGCAGCGTGCCGCCGTCGGGCATCGCATCGCGCGCGTTGATCGCCAGGTTGACGATCGACTGCTCCACCTGCACCGGGTCGGCGAGGATTGGCCAGAGATCCGGATCGGCCTGCGTGGTCACGGTGACGTGCTCGCCGATCACGCGGCGGATCAGGGTCACGAGGCTGTCGAGTGTCGACGCGAAATCGACGTGGTCGGCCTGCAGGACCTGCCGCCGACTGAAGGCCAGCAGCTTCTGCGTCAGCGTCGCGGCGCTCTCCGCCGCCTTGCGAATCTGCAGCGCCTGCTGCTGAAGCGGCGACCGCGCTGCGGCGTCCTCGTAAATCATGTCGGCGTAGCCGAGGATCGCGGTGAGCATGTTGTTGAAGTCGTGCGCCACGCCGCCGGCCAACTTGCCGATCGCTTCCATCTTGCGCGACTCGGCGAGCTGCCGCTCGAGCCGCAGTTGTTCGTCGCGCGCCTGCCGCTCGCGCCGCGCCACCAGGAATCCAGCGACCGGCAGGAAGATCAGCAGCGCGGCCGACAGCGCCAGCTGGTTCAACGCCGATCGCTGAATCTGGCCAGCGACCAGGTCGTAGCTGGCCGACGAGGCGACCATCCACGTTTCATCGGCTGCAGTTAACTTCGCCCACACGTGCAGGCGGCGGCCGTCCGCATCATCGAGAATCGACGTGCCTTGCCGCTCGGCGTGATTGTGGAAGTCGGCCGCCGCCGGCGACACGCCGGTGCCTCCCGGTCGCAGCACCACGCCATAGTTCGGCGTGGCGAGGCCGAACACGAGATGATCGGCGGCGACGTCGTTCATCGCCGGGCCAAGGTAGGTCTGGACGATGCGATTGAGATCGATCACGAGCGCGAGCACGCCGTTGAAATCGCTTTGAGGCTGGGGATTCTCAGCGCTTGGCGCGGTGCGCCACACCGGCACGACGAGCGCGCGGCGCGACGGCACGCTGTTGGCCCAGCCGCTGACGACGCGGATCTGGTTCATGTTGGCGCGGTTCGACGCCCACTCCCACAACGCCTTGTCGAGATACCCCGGTTGGCCGTTGGCCAGCTGCTCGCCGGCCGGCGTCCAGTGAAAGAGCCGCCCATCTGCGTCAGCGCGAACGACGAGGTTGATCAACGAATTCGGCTGCACACCAAAGGCCGCATGCACACGCTGGTTGAGCACGGGATCGATGTTCTGCACGCTCGGCAGGCTGTTGAACTGCCGCAGCTGCGATGACATCGCATTGATCTCGGCTTCGACGGCCACGGCGGCGGTGCGCACCATGGCGAGCTGCTGGCTGGCGTGCTGGACGACGGTCTCGTTGACGGCGGATCGATAGGTGACCACGCTGAGAGTGGCGACGATCGCGACCGCCGCGAGCGTGATGAGCCAGATGAACCGCGTGACTGCCGGCGGAGCTGACGGCGCCATCAGTTACGCGGCACTATACGCTAAGGCGTGCGCACCGTCACCGTGATTCCGGCGCGATCGGGGGCGCGGCCGGTGAAGGCGGCCGGGCCGGTGACCGGCCAGCTCGCGCTCACCCATGGGAACGGGTTCGACACGTCCATCCAGAAAAAGCTGATGTTCACGAGGCGGTTGATGTCGATGAAGCCGCGCGCGATCAGC
This sequence comes from Acidobacteriota bacterium, assembly GCA_032155105.1. GTDB lineage: Bacteria > Acidobacteriota > Vicinamibacteria > Vicinamibacterales > UBA2999 > 12-FULL-67-14b. Next base: position 2,178 of record JALDXK010000343.1, on the reverse strand, counting down.
TGGCGATCCTTCTTGCCCATCGTCACGTCGTAGAGATTATTCAGCTCGAGATACTGGATGAGGCTGTCGTCGCGAAGGAGTTCTTCTCGCGTGATGCTGCCGCCCACACGGACCCGGCCGGTCACCGGGATGTCGAGCTGCCCGCCCATGTAATATCCGGGCTTGTCGATCGGATCGAGCGCGGGGAAGCCGACCAGTTCGCCCGACGAGAGCGTTGGCCCCCACTTGTACTTCGCGTACTCGCCGAAAATCGAAAACCACGACACCGGCGTCACCTTCATGCTCACCACCAGCGCGTCGTCGTGACGCTTCGACGCCCAGTAGTTCGGCAGGCGTTCGACCTTCGATCCGGTGAAGCCCTTCTTGTAGGCGCCGCGCAGCTCGAGGGCGCGAATCGGCGACACCCGCATCGTGGCCGCCACGGTGATCGCGCTGTTGGTATCGAGCGAGGTGTTGACGTAATAGAACCAGTCGTAGTCTTTTTCGCGATTGCCGTCGCCGAGCACGGCCATCAGGCCGGCGTCGAAGAGCGAGCGGTCCGCGCCCAGTTTCGACACCGCCACCATGGCGCCGAAATTCGCCTCGGCGTTGAGGCGCGTGATGCGCGCCATGTCCTTGGCGCTGGTGGCGCCGACGTCGCGCGGCGCGAGGCCGATTGGCAGGATGAAGCGCCCCGCACGCACCGACACATTGCCGCCGACGCCGAAATCGGCGTACCCCTCGCGGAGGATGCCCTGCTGCGTGATGTAGTCGAGCGACGAGGTGTTGTAGGTGTCGACGCGCTTCAGGCCGTCGACTTCGTCGCACTTGACGATCGGACCGATCGCGGCGAAGAGACTCGGATCGTTCGGAAAAAAGAAGTCTTTCTCGCCGCACGCCGGCCGCGAGTTCGTCTCGCTGACGGGATTGACCGAGACGTAATAGCGGATGCGATCGGAAACGCGGCCGCTGAGGCTGACGATGGCCCAGCCAACGCGGCCCTGCTTCTCGAACCCGAGCGCGGCCTGGGCGCCGTCGTGGGCCCAGCCAAGCATGACCTCGCCGCCGAAGCGGTAGCGCTCACTTTGATTGAAGGTGAAACCAAAGAGATCGACGGGGCTGTCGTCGGGTGCAGGATCGGGCGAGGGTTGCTGCGCGAACGCCGCTCGGCCGCTGAGCAGGATGATGAGAATCGCGAGACGGAACAACCGCCTTATTCTACCTTCTCTTTGAGGGCTCGCGGATGTGATTTGCGGTAGACATCGATCAACTGCGCGGCATTCACGTGCGTGTAGCGCTGGGTCGTGCTGAGCGCGGTATGGCCGAGCAACTCCTGGATGGCGCGCAGATCGGCGCCGCGCTGCAGCAGGTGCGTGGCAAACGAGTGGCGGAGCGCGTGCGGACTGATCCCCAGGCGCGTGCTGCATTGCGCGACGTACTTGCGCAACAGGCGATCGACGCTGCGATCGCTGAGGCGCGTTCCGCGGTAGTTGATGAACACCGGATCGCCCAGGTCGACTTTCCTCGCCCGCGTCGCAGTTTTCTTCGACTTGGGCACCTTCATTGCTTCCGGACGCTTGCGCATCACGAGAATCTGCGCACGATCCTTCATCCACGACCGAAGCGCATCGGCGGCGCTTTGGTTGAACGGCAGCAATCGCTCCTTGCGGCCCTTGCCCATCACGCGGACCATCTTGCCGCCGAGGTTGAGGTCCTCCATGTCGATCGCGACGAGCTCGCTCAACCGCAAGCCGGAGGCGTAGAACAACTCGAGGATCGCTCGGTCGCGCCGGCCGAGCGGATTGCCGGTATCCGGCGTCTCGATCAGCCGGGTGATCTCCGGCTCGCTCAGGAACACCGGGATCGTCTTATCGAGTTTCGGCGCCACCGCCCTCGCGGTGGGATCGTGATCGATCACGTCCTCGCGGTGCAGGTAACGCACAAATGTCTTGATGGCGGACAGCTTGCGCGCCACCGAGGAGCGGGCGGCACCGGCCGTGTTCAAACTCGCCAGGTGTGAGCGGACCGAGGTCATGCCGAGATCCGCCGGCTTAAGCTCAGACATCTTCTTGCCGGTTTCGCTCGCCACCGCTGCGAGATAATGCGTCACGTCGGTGTCGTAGGCACGCAGCGTGTGGGGAGAAACGTTGCGATTCAGCTTGAGGTAGGCCAGGAAGGACTTGAGGTGGTCGCGCATTC
>JALDXK010000342.1:0-6710 GCA_032155105.1 Acidobacteriota bacterium | reverse complement strand
CGACCATCGCGATCACCGTCAACAACCCGCCGCTGCTGCTGATCCTGCAGCCGACGGCCGGCGCCACTATCAGCGGCACGACCGTCGCGATCAATTACAGCTCGCAAGGTGACCTCACCGAGGCGCAGCACGTGCACTTCTCTCTCGACGGTGGACCCGTGCAAATGGATCTCACCTTCGATGGCACGTATCAGATCGGCGCGGCGACCGTTGGCGTGCATACACTCACCGGTTACCTGGCGCGGGCCGATCACAGCCGCATCGAGGGCAGCGACGCGGCCCCGGTCACCTTTACCACCGTCATTCCTGACACGCCGCCCACGGTGGCGGTGACGGCGCCGGGCGCCGGCACCACCGTGGCCGGCATCGTGACCGTGCGGGCCGATGCCGCCGACGACAAGGCGGTTGAGGGTGTGCAATTCCTCGTCGACGGTGCCGCGCTGGGCGGCGAAGACACGGCGGCGCCGTACGAAGCCGTGTGGGATTCGAAGGCCGCTACCAACGGCTCACATACGATCAGCGCGCAGGCGCGAGACGCGGCCGGCCAGACCACGTCCTCGACCATCGCGATCACCGTCAACAACCCGCCGCTGCTGCTGATCCTGCAGCCGACCGGCGGCGTCACCATCACCGGCACCACCATCGCCATCAGTTACAGCACGCAAGGTGACCTCACGGGCGTCAGCCACGCGCACTTTGCCCTCGACGGCGGCGCCACGTTGATGGACATGAGCTTCGACGGCGCGTATCAGATCAGCAACCTCGCCCCTGGCGCACACACGCTCACCGGCTACCTGGCGCGTGCGGATCACAGCCGCATCGCCGGCACCGATGCGACGCCCGTCTCGTTCGCCACGTTCGTTCCCGACACACCGCCCACGGTCGGCGTCTCGGCACCGGCCCCTGGCAGCACTGTGGCCGGGAACGTGACCGTCGGCGCCAACGCGGCCGACAACATCGCGGTGGCCGGCGTGCAGTTCCTCCTCGACGGGTCCGCGCTGGGCAACGAGGACACCTCGGCGCCGTACGAAATCGTGTGGGACTCGCGGACCACCACCAACGGCCCGCATGCGATTAGCGCCCGGGCGCGCGACGCGGCCGGAAACGCCGTGGTGTCTGCCGTGATCGAGATCGAGGTCGCCAACGTTGCGCAGCCGGGACCGGCGCAGGTTGGGCAATGGTCAGCGCCGATCAACATTCCGATCGTGGCCATTCACCAGGCCCTGCTGCCGTCGGGCCAGGTGCTGATGTGGGACGCCGCCGACTTCACCAGCGCGCCGCCGATCCTGTTCGATCCGCACACCCACACCTGGATCGACCGCCCCGGCGTCTCGACCGATCTGTTCTGCTCCGGCCACGCGATGCTGGCCGATGGCCGCCTGCTGGTGGTGGGCGGCGACACGGCCACCACCGGGCTCGGCGTCAACGACGTCAACCTCTTCGACCCCTCGACCAACGCGTGGACGCCGGCGCCGCGGATGACCCGGCGCCGCTGGTATCCGACCGCCACCACGCTCTCGGACGGCCGCGTGTTCGTGATGTCGGGGTATGACGATTGCTACGGCCCCAGCTGCCTGGTCGGCCGGTCGGAGATCTTCAACCCCACCGCCAACACCTGGACGCTGATGCCGACGACGGCCAACTACGTGACGCCGTCGTACCCGTTCCTCTTCGAGACCCCCGACGGCAAGATCATCAGCGCCGGGTCGTATGAAGGCACCATCGACACGCGCGTGCTCGACCTCGCCGCCGGCACGTGGTCGGTGCTGGATTCGAACCCGATCGATGCCGGGAGCGCGGTGATGTATGCGCCCGGCAAGATCATGAAGGCCGGCAAGTGGGCCAACTCGGATCCGCCATTCGTGGCGGCGCACGCGAATACCTACGTGCTCGATCTGAACCAGCCCGCGCCGCAATGGCGGGCGAGCACGCCGATGAACTTCCCGCGGGCCTACAACATGCTGACGCTGCTGCCCGACGGCACCACGCTGGCCACCGCGGGCAGCCGCTCGACCGATCCGGGCGCCGGCGGCCAGGGCGTGCTGGAGGCCGAGATCTGGTCACCCGACAGCGAGACGTGGACCCCGATGGCGCGGATGCAGTTCTCGCGCCTCTATCACGGCAGCTCGATGCTGTTGCCCGATGGCCGGGTGCTCGTCGCCGGCAGCGGCCGGTATGGCAGTCCGGAACGGCTCAACGTCGAGATTTTCTCGCCGCCCTATCTCTTCAAGGGCGCGCGGCCGGTGATCGCCGCGGCGCCGGCGCTCGTGCAGCCCGGCAGCACCTTCGTCGTCGACACGCCGGCGTCCGACATCGCCGCCGTGACCATGGTGCGCATCGGCGCGATGACGCACTCGTTCAATTCCGATCAGCGGTTCATGACACTGGACTTCACCGCCGAGCCCGGCCGCCTGCAGGTCGAGGCCCCCTCGAACGTGCACGTGCTGTTGCCCGGCTACTACATGCTGTTCGTGATCAACAGCGCCGGCGTGCCGTCGGTCGGCGCGTTCGTGCGCGTGCCGGTGGCCACCGAAGACCGGACGCCGCCAACCGCGCCGTCGGGTCTCACCGCGACTGGCAGCATCGGCCAGGCCGCGTTGTCGTGGGGTGCGGCAACCGACAACGTGGGCGTCACCCAGTATCTCGTCCATCGCTCGACGACGCCTGGGTTCGTCCCGAGCGCCGCAACACTGGTGGTGACCACACCTGGCACGAGCTACGTCGACTCCCTCACGGCAGGCGTGTATTACTACCGCGTCGTGGCCCGCGACGCCGCCGGCAACGAAGGCGCGGCGTCAAACGAGGCGTCGGCGACGGTCACCTCGGCCCCCTCGGACGCGACGCTACCGACGGTGGCAGTCACTGCACCCACGAGTGGCGCAGTGGTGTCCGGCACCGTCGCGGTGACCGCAACGGCGACCGACAACGTCGGTGTCGCCGGCGTGCGATTCCTGCTCGACGGCGCGCCGCTGGGAGCGGAGGACACGAGCGCGCCGTACTCGACGTCGTGGAACACTTCCACGGCGGCTGCAGGCACGCACCAGTTGACCGCCATCGCCCGTGATGCGGCCGGCAACAGCGCGACGTCAGCGGTGGTGACGGTCACCATCGCCGAGGCACCGCCACCGCCGCCGCCGGCGACTGGCCTCGTCGCCGCCATCGGCTTCGACGAAGGCGCTGGGACGACGGCCGCAGACCTCTCCGGCTTCGGGAACAACGCGGCGCTGTCGAACATCACGTGGACGCCGTCAGGTCGGTTCGGCTCGGCGCTGGTCTTCAACGGCACCACGAGCTGGGCGACGATCGCCGACACCGCTGCGCTCGATTTCACGAACGCGATGACGCTGTCGGCGTGGGTACGGCCAACGAGCATCACGAGCGACTTCCGCACCGTGCTCTTGAAGGAGATGGCGCCGGGCCTGGCCTACGCGCTCTATGCCAACGACGGCGCCTCGCGGCCACCCGCCGGCTACATCAATACCGGCGGGTCCGACATCCAGGCCGTGGCCTCGGCGAACCTCGCCCTCAACACGTGGACGCACCTGGCTGTGACCTACAACGGCACCGCGTTGCGGATCTACGTCAACGGCACGCTGGTGAGCACCCGTTCGACCACCGGAGTGATCAGGACCTCGACCGGGCCACTGCGCATTGGCGGCAACAGCGTGTGGGGTGAGTACTTCGCGGGAACGATCGACGAAGTGCGCGTCTACAATCGCGCGCAGACCGTAGCGGAGATCCAGGCCGACATGGGCCGCGCCGTCAAGCCGTAGTGATTGGCCGCCGCGCTGCACACGCTCACTGCGTGCAGCGCGGCGCCGACGAGAAGTCGCCGCCGGCGAAGACAACTGATAGTGATCATCACTACTGATCCCACGATCGAACAGATCATCGAAAAATAATTTTTGCGACGCATCCGATCGACCTTGAATGTGGACGAACGTGTGTTGATTCGCATTGTAAGATCCGCGCTCACGCTCCCCCAAAAGCGAAGGAGAGGTCGTTGTGTCTCCCAACGTTTCGCTTCGGGCCGGCGTGCGGCTCAACTCGAGCCGTCGTCCGTGGTTCGTCATCCTCATTGCCGGTGCAGTCGCCGCACTGGCACTCAACTGGGAATCGGCCGCGCTCCGCATCGCTCACGCCCAGAGCGGGCTCGTTGCCGCGTACAACTTCGATGAAGGCGCCGGTTCCACCGTCACCGATTCGTCGGGCCTCGGGAACAACGGTGTGCTCTCGGGTGGTGCGACGTGGGCCACCGTCGGCAGGTACGGCAGGGCGGTGTCGTTCGGGGATCGTGGCAATCTCGTGACGATCGCGGACCACCCGTCGCTCGATCTCACCACCGCCTTCACGCTCGAGGCCTGGGTGCGGCCGTCCTCGTCGTCGAACACGCGCACCGTGCTAATCAAGGAGGCGCCGGGCGACCTGGTCTACGCGTTGTATTCGAACGGCATCGGCCAACAGCCGATCGCGTGGGCGCGCAGTGGCAATGCAGGCTTCTCCACGGCGGGCAACAACCGGTTGAATACCGACGTCTGGACGCACCTGGCCGCGACCTATGACGGCAGCACGCTGCGTTTGTATGTCAATGGCGTCAGCGTGTCGTCGCGGGCGATGACCGGAACACTGAACACCTCGAACATGGCGTTGCGGATCGGCGGCAGCACGATCTGGGATGAATCGTACCGCGGCCTGATCGACGATGTCCGGATCTACAACCGCAGCCTGTCGGCGGCTGAGATCCTGATCGACATGGCGACACCTGTTGGGACCATGGACGACACCACCGCGCCGGAGATCGCAGTGACCGCGCCGGGCAATGGCGCCACGCTTTCTGGAAGCGTCGCGGTTGCGGCCGCGGCCAGTGACAACATCGGCGTCGGCGGCGTCCAGTTCTATCTCGATGGCGCGATCCTGGGCACCGAGGATTCAACCGCACCGTACGGCGTGACGTGGGACACCCGCACGGCGGCGAACGGCGCGCATACATTGACCGCAACCGGTCACGACGCCGCCGGCAATACCGCATCATCGAGCGTCACCGTGACGGTCGATAATCCGCCGCGGCTGGTCATCCTGCAGCCACCTGGCGGCGCCAGCATCACCGGCACCACCGTCGCGATCAGTTACAGCTCGCAGGGTGACCTTACCGAGGCGCAGCACGTGCACTTCTCCCTCGACGGCGGGCCCGTGCACATGGACCTCAGCTTCGATGGCGCGTATCAGATCACCAATGTGCCCGTCGGTCCGCATACGCTCACCGGCTACCTGGCGCGGGCCGATCACAGCCGCATCATTGGCAGCGACGCGGCCCCGGTCACGTTGACGACTGTCGCTACGGACACAGCGCCTTCGGTGACCATGACGGCACCCATCGCCGGTAGCACGGTTGCCGGCAACGTGACGGTGCGAGCCACTGCGACCGACGACAAAGCGGTCGTCGGCGTGCTCTTCCTCGTCGACGGCGCCGCCGTGGCAGCCGAGGAACGACTGCTGCCGTACGAAATCGTGTGGGACTCTCGCAAGACCACCAATGGCCCACACGTCATCACCGCCAGGGCCCGAGACGAGGCCGGGAACACAACCTCCTCGACTGTCACGATCGCGGTCAACAATCCGCCCCGTCTGGTGATCCTGCAGCCGACGACCAGCGCCACCGTGACGGGTACCACGGTCGCAATCGCCTACAACTCGCCAGGTGACCTCTCCGAGGCACGGCATGCGCACTTCGCCCTCGACGGCGGGCCGGTGCACATCGACCTCACCCTCGATGGCGTGCATCAGATCACCAACGTGACCGGCGGGGCGCATACGCTCACCGGCTACCTGGCACGAGCCGATCACAGTCAGATTGCCGGCAGCCACGCGACCCCGGTGACGTTTACCACCGTCGTCACCGACACTGCGCCCTCGGTGAGCGTGACGGCCCCCGTTGCGGGCAGCACCGTGGCCGGCACCGTGACCGTGCGAGCCACTGCGACCGACGACAAAGCGGTCGTCGGCGTGCTCTTCCTCGTCGACGGCGCCACGGTGGCCGCCGAAGAAAGGCTCCTGCCGTACGAAATCGTGTGGGACACGCGCAAGACCACAAACGGCCCACACGTCATCACTGCCCGGGCGCGAGACGAGGCCGGGAACACGACGTCGTCCACCGTCACGGTCACGGTCAACAACACTCCACCGCGGCTACTGATCCTTCAGCCGACGGGCGGCGCCACCATCACCGGCACCACCGTCCCCATCACTTACAGCACGCCTGGTACCCTCTCCGAGGCACGTCATGCGCACTTCGCTCTCGACGGCGGGCCCGTGCAGATCGACCTCACCCTCGATGGCGCGTATCAGCTTACCAATGTGACCGGCGGAGTGCATACGCTCACCGGCTACCTGGCACGAGCCGATCACAGTCAGATCGCCGGCAGCGACGCGACCCCGGTGACCTTTACGGTCGTCGTCCCCGACACACCGCCATCGGTGAGCATGACGGCACCCATCGCGGGCAGCACCGTTACCGGCAACGTGACCGTGCGAGCCGATGCGGCCGACGACAAGGCGGTCGCCGGCGTGCAATTTCTCGTCGATGGCGTTGCGGTGGGCAACGAAGCCACGGCGGCGCCGTACGAAATCGTGTGGGACTCGCGAACGACCAGCAACGGCCCACACGCCCTCACCGCCCGGGCGCGAGACGCAGCCGGCAACCTGACGTCCGC
>JALDXK010000341.1:0-6711 GCA_032155105.1 Acidobacteriota bacterium | reverse complement strand
CGGCCGATACCGCCGTAACTCCGCGACCGCTTCGGCAGGACGGCCGTCGTAACGGACGACCCCCCTGTCGATCAACACCGCTCTCGTACACAAGTCGACGATCGCCGTCAGGTTGTGCGACACGAACACGAGCGGAACACCTGTCTTGAGCAGCGCCTGCATGCGGGCGATGCACTTGGCCTGGAAGCCCACGTCGCCGACGCTGAGCACCTCGTCGATCAGCAGGACGTCCGGATCAAGATGCGCCGCGATGGCGAATCCGAGCCGCGCATTCATGCCCGACGAGTAGCGCTTCACCGGCGTGCCGATGAAATCCTCGACGCCGGCAAAATCCACGATCGCGTCGAACTTGCGCGCGATTTCCGACTGCGTCATCCCCATGATGGCGCCCTGCAGGTAGACGTTTTCGCGTCCGGTCAGGTCGGGATGGAAGCCGGCGGCCACTTCGATCAGGCAGCCCACGCGCCCCTTCACGGCCATGCGTCCCTCCGTCGGGCGCAGGATCTTCGTCAGCAGCTTGAGCGTGGTCGACTTGCCGGCGCCGTTCGGGCCGATGATGCCCAGCGCCTCGCCCGGTCCGACGGTGAACGAGACGTCACGCAGCGCCCAGAACTCGGACTGGTCGAGGCCGGCGGGCTTGCGCCGCCCGGTCAGGCGCGACACCAGCGAGGGCACCAGATCGCGCAGGCTGTCGTGGCGCTCGCCACGGCGGAATTTCTTCCAGACACCGTCGAAGACCACTGAGGCCGCCATCAGAGGTTCTCCGCAAACTCGAACTCGGCCGAGTGAAACAGCAGCCAGCTCGCGAGAAAGAGCGCCACGGAGAATGCCGCCGTCACGATGAATGCGGGTCCGGGCGCTACGCCGTCTATCACGACGGCGCGAAACGCGTCGATGAGATGGGTCATCGGGTTGAGCGCCAGCACCGCGCCGAGCTTGCCGCCGACGCGGCCGGCCGGGTAGACCACCGAGCTGGCGAACATCCACACCGAGATGACGATCTCGAACAGGTACTTGACGTCGCGGTAGAAGAGGTTCCCCATCGCCAGCAACAGCGCGATGGCGGAGGTGAAGATCACCAGCGAGGCGACAATCGCCGGCAGGAAGACCAGCGACCAGGTGACGCCGATGTCGTAGTAGAACATCAGCGCCACGAGCAGCAGCGAGGCCACCGCGAAGTCGACCAGCGCCACGAGCACCGCCGAGAACGGGAAGATCTCACGCGGAAAATACAGCTTGGTGACCAGGCTGGGATTCGAGGTCAGCGAGATCACTGAGAAGCGGAGGGCCGACGCGAAGAAGTTCCAGGCCACCAGGCCGCAGAACGCGTAGACCGGATACGGCGCACCAACGTCGATCGACGCGACGCGCGTGAAGATCACGGAGAAGATCGCCGTGTTCACCAGGGGCATGAAGATCGCCCAGCCCAGGCCCATCACGGTCTGCTTGTAGCGAAGCAGCAGATCGCGCATGGTCATGCGCACGAGCAGTTCGCGGTATTCCCATTGCTCCGCGAAGATTTCTTGAATGGGGGACATCGTCTCTGCACTAGAGCAAACGTCAGTCCAGCCCAGCCATCTCGTCGCCAGTCCCGATTTTTGGGCGTTTTTCAGCGACTCACGCGTAACCGCCGCGTGGACGCGCCGCGAGTCTGCCCCGGCGGCGAATTAATGCGGACGTGGCGACGCCTCGGACGAGAAGTCGTGCAGGCCGCGTCGAACGGAGTGCAAGAAGAGGTCAGGACGGCGAGTTCGTGCCGGTTTCGAGGGCCGCGAGACCCGAACGCGGTGCTCGCCGCGGCGCGCGTGAACACGCCTTCACGATTCTTCCCCGGCGAAGAGAAAATGCGCCGCCGAGGGTCGCCCATCGCGGCATCTCCGTCTCAAATAGGCGTTTAACGCCTGTTGCACCACAAAAACGCATACGGAACGCCGGTTGCTAAGCCCATCCACGGGTGAACGTGTGCCCCCCGAGCATATTCATGTCTAAAACCCAACGCCCCCCGACTGTTTCTGCCAACCAGGCCACGCAGGCCGTTCTCCGGCCATGGCCGGCGCTCATCGTTCTCGTCATCCTCACGGCCGCATCAATGCTGTGGGGCTCGGCCTCGCGCATCCAGGCGCAAGGCTGCGGCGTGGGCATAAATCCGATCGTCTGTGAGAACCAAAAGCCCGGGAATCCGACGAGCGACTGGCAGATCACCGGCGCGGGCGACCCGACCATCCAGGGCTTTGCCACGGCGTTCAGCGTGGTGCCGGGACAGACGCAGCAATTCAAGATCGACACGGATGCCAGCGCCTACACCATCGAGATTTACCGGATGGGGTACTACGGCGGATTTGGCGCGCGGCGTGTCGCCACGGTGGCGCCCTCGGTGCCGCTGCCCCAGAACCAGCCAACCAGTTGCGTCGTCATCTCGGCGACGGGCCTCGTCGACTGCGGCAATTGGGCCGTCTCGGCGTCGTGGCCAGTGCCATCCGACGCGGTGTCGGGCATCTACTTCGCCCGTCTCGAGCGGCTGGATTCCGGCGGCGCAAGCCACGTCTTCTTCGTGGTCCGCGACGACAACCGCGGATCGGACATCCTGTTCCAGACGTCCGACACTACCTGGCAGGCCTATAACTCCTACGGCGGCAACAGCTTCTACACCGGCGGTCCCGGATCCAATCCCGGCCGCGCCTACAAGATCAGCTACAACCGCCCGTTCAACACGCGCGAGGGCGCACCCGAAGATTTTGTGTTCAACGCCGAATACCCGATGGTGCGCTGGCTCGAACGCAACGGCTACGACGTGAGCTACACGAGCGGCATCGACTCGGACATGCGACCCGCCGAGCTGCTCGAACACAAGGTGTTCCTGTCTGTGGGCCACGACGAATACTGGTCGGGCAACCAGCGCCTGAACGTCGAGGCCGCGCGTGCCGCGGGCGTCAACCTGGCGTTCCTCAGCGGCAACGAGGTGTATTGGAAGACGCGGTGGGAACCAAGCGTCGATGGCTCGGGCACGCCGCACCGCACGTTGGTCTCCTATAAGGAAACGCACGCCAACCAGAAGATCGATCCCTCGGCGGCCTGGACGGGCACGTGGCGCGATCTGCGCTTCAGCCCGCCGGGCGACGCGCGCCTCGAACATTCGCTGACGGGGCAGTTGTTCCGGACCAACGACGGCAACACGACGTCGATTATCGTCCCCGCCGCCGAAGGCAAGATGCGGTTGTGGCGCAACACCACCATCGCCACGCTGCCCGCCGGCGGCTCGGCGACGTTGCCCAATGGCACCCTGGGATACGAGTGGGATGAAGCGCCCGACGATCAGTTCTCGCCGCCGGGCCTGATCAAGCTGTCGTCCACCACGCGCAACGTGAGCTCGATGCTGCTCGACCAGGGCTCGACGTTCGGCCCGGGCACCGTGACGCATAACCTGACGATGTACCGGCATCCGAGCGGCGCGCTGGTGTTTGGCGCGGGCACGGTGCAGTGGTCGTGGGGCCTCGATGCGAATCACGATCGCGGCAGCACCGCGGCCGACGCGCGCATGAAACAAGCGACGGTGAACTTCCTCGCCGACATGGAGGCCCTCGCGCAGACGCTCGAGTCCGGTTTGGTGCCGTCCACGCCGTCGAACGATCTGCTGTCGCCGATCACGACGATTACCTCACCGTTGAACGGCGCGAGTATCAGTGCCGGCACCCAAATCACGATCAGCGGTACCGCGGCCGAATCCGGCGGCGGAATCCTTGCCGGTGTGGAGGTGTCGACCGACAACGGCGCCACCTGGAACCGCGCCACGGGCACGGCCAGCTGGTCGTTCGCCTGGACCGCGAGCGGCGTCGGTAGCGTCAGTATCAGGGCACGCGCGTTCGACGACAGCGGCAACATGGAGTCGCCCGGGTCGAATGTCGGGGTCACGATCACGGCCGGACAGACCTGTCCGTGCACGATCTGGGCGCCGACCGCGGTGCCGGCGCAGCCCGACGATCTCGATCCGGCCGCGGTGGAACTCGGCACGCGGTTCCGCGCCGACGTCGCCGGCTACATCACCGGCATCCGCTTCTACAAGGCGCCCGCCAACACGGGCACGCACACCGGCCGTGTGTGGACCAACAACGGCACGTTGCTGGCGACCGTCACCTTCACGGGCGAGTCAGCGTCGGGGTGGCAGCAGGCCAACCTCTCCAACGCGGTTCCGATCTCCCCCAACACGACCTACGTCGTGTCGTATCACGCACCAAACGGGCACTACACTGGCTCGGACAGTTTCTTCGCCACCGCCCTCGATCGTCCACCGCTTCACGGCCTGCGCGACGGTGTGGACGGATCCAACGGCGTGTATCGCTACGGAGCCGGCGGTGTCTTCCCCACCGAAACCTACCTGGCCGAGGGCTACTGGGTGGACGTGGTGTTCAACACGGTGCCACCACCCGACTCGACGGCGCCGACGGTCACGTCGGTATTCCCGACCACCGGGTCGACGCTGGTCGATCCGAACACGACCGTCACGGCCACCTTCAACGAAGCCATGGACCCGGCGACGATCTCGTCGAGCACGACCGGCTTCGTCGGTGAAGGCGGCGCCGCGCTCGGCACGTTCGAGTTGCGCGGTCCCACCAACAACCTGATCAACGCCACCGTGACCTACGACCCGGTGACGCGCGTGGCCATGCTGGACCCCGATCAGCCGCTCGGAGTGTCGACGACCTATACAGCCCTGATCAAGGGCGGCACCACCGATCCGCGCGCGAAGGACCTGGCCGGCAACCCGCTCGCCGCCAACCAGCAATGGACCTTTACGACCGCAGCAGCAGCGCCGCCGCCGCCGAGTTGTCCGTGCAGCATCTGGCTGCCAACGGCCGTGCCCTCGAAGATCGACGATGGCGACCCGAACTCCGTCGAGCTGGGCACCCGGTTCCGCTCGAGCGTGGCCGGCTTCATTACCGGCGCGCGTTTCTACAAGGGCGCCGCCAACACCGGCACGCACATCGCCAAGTTGTGGAGCAATACCGGCTCGCTGCTGGGCAGCGCCACGTTCACGAACGAGAGCGCATCGGGCTGGCAGGAAACCGCGTTCCCGACCGCGATACCAGTCAGCGCCAACACGACGTACGTGATTTCGTACCACGCCAACAACGGCCACTACTCGAGCCAGCCGCAGTTATACGCGACCAACGGCGTCGTCAATGGACCGTTGACGGCCTTACGAGACGGTGTGGATGGGGCCAATGGCCTCTATCAGTACGGCGCCAGCGCGTTCCCGACCCAGACCTTCAATTCGGAGGGGTACTTCATCGACGTGGTGTTCAACACCACCAACGGTCCGGACACCAACCCGCCCACGGTGTCGTCGGCCACGCCGGTCGTCGGCGTCTCCGGCATTCCGGTCAACACCAACGTCAGGGTGGCGTTCAACGAAAACATCAACGCGACGACGATCAACGGCAACACGATTCAGTTGCGCGATCCGTCGAACAACCTCGTGGCCGCCAACGTCACCTACGACTCGGCCACGCGCACGGCGACGCTCGATCCCACGGCGTCGCTGCAGCACCTGACGCTGTACACCGCGACGGTGCGGGGCGGCGCCACCGATCCGCGGGTGAAGGACACCGCCGGCAACGCGCTGGCCAGCAACCACGTCTGGTCCTTCACCACCGCGGCCCCACCACCGCCGCCGCCAACCCAGGGTCCCGGCGGTCCGGTCCTGGTGATCACATCGACCACGAATCCGTTCTCGACGTATCTCGCCGAGATCCTGCGCACCGAAGGTCTCAATGCCTTCACGACGGCGGACCTGACGACGGTAAACGCTGTCACGCTGACCAGCTACGACGTGGTGATTCTCGGCGAGATGGTGCTGACCACGAACCAGGCGACGATGTTCTCCGACTGGGTCAACCAGGGCGGCAACCTGATCGCGATGCGGCCCGACAAGAAACTGGCGCCGCTGCTCGGCCTGACCGACGTCGGCACCACGCTGGCGGAGGCGTATCTCCTCGTCAACACCTCCACCTCACCGGGCCTTGGCATCGTCAACCAGACGATCCAGTTCCACGGCACGGCCGATCGCTACACGCCGAACGCGGGCACGACGGCGGTGGCAACGCTGTACTCCAACGCGACCGCCCCGACGCCACACCCGGCAGTGACGCTGCGGGCGGTTGGCAACGGCAACGCGGTGGCGTTCACCTACGATCTCGCTCGATCGGTGGTGCTGACGCGCCAGGGCAACCCGGCGTGGTCGGGCCAGGAGCGCGACGGGCTCCCGCCCATCCGCAGCGACGACCTGTTCTACGGCGCACGGGCCGGCGACATCCAGCCTGACTGGGTGAACCTGAACAAGGTGGCGATCCCGCAGGCCGACGAGCAGCAGCGCCTGCTGTGGAACATCATCCTGAAGATCAACGCGACCAAGAAGCCGCTGCCGCGGTTCTGGTACTTCCCGCGCATGCTCAAGGCCGTCGTCATCATGACCGGCGACGACCACGCGAATGGCGGCACGGCCGGGCGATTCGATCAATACATGTCGCTCAGCGCGCCCGGCTGCTCGGTGGCCGACTGGGGGTGCGTCCGCGGCACGTCGTACATCTTCCCCGGCACGCCGCTCGATCCGAGCGCGGTGGCCAACTACGTGGCCCAGGGCTTCGAGATCGGCTTGCACCTCAACACCCAGTGCGCCGACTTCACGCCGACCCAGCTGACGAACTTCTTCAGCAG
>JALDXK010000340.1:0-6734 GCA_032155105.1 Acidobacteriota bacterium | reverse complement strand
ATTCGGCTCGACAAGTTCGAGCAGGTGCTGCCGCGCGCGATGCGCGACCACGGCATCGATATGTGGATCGTTGCGGTGAAGGAAAACCATTACGACCCGCTGTGGAACGACCTCGGCCGCGGCTACGTCTCCGGCATCGGTTATTACGTGTTCACCGATCGCGGCGGCGAGCGCATCGAGCGCGCCGCACTGGGGCCCAGCGGCTACATGATCAACGAGTCGGGCGCGTACGACATCATCGCGCCGGCGTCCACGCTGGCCGCGCACGTCAAGCAGCGCGACCCGAGGCGCATCGGCCTCAATATGTCCGATGAGATCGGCCCTGCCGACGGCCTCTCGGTCACGATGCTCGCGCATCTCGAGAAGACGCTCGGCGAGGGGTATGCGAGCCGGTTCGTGTCGGCCGAGCGGCTCGTCGCCGATTTCCGGTCGCATCGCGTGGCGGCGGAGATCGTCGCATTCGGTGAGGCTGCCAACATCGCCATTCAGCTCACCGAGCACGCGTTGTCGAACGAGGTGATCACGCCGGGCAGGACCACGCTCGAGGACGTGGCGTGGTGGATGCAGGATCGCCTGATCGATCGGGCGCTCGGCTCCGAGTTCGACATGCCGTCGGTGTACATCACCGGCCCCAACGGCATCGAGGCCACCTCGAATCGCCGCATCATCCAGCCCGGCGACGTGATGATGATCGACTGGGGCGTGCAGTTGATGAATTTCGGCACCGACGTCAAGCGCGTCGCCTATGTGCTGAAGCCCGGCGAAACCGCGCCGCCGAAGAGTATCCAGGCCGCATTCGACAAGGCCCTCTCCGTGCGCGACGTCCTCAAGAAGGCGATCAAGGTCGGCGTGCGCGCCGACGAGACGATGAAGGCAATGGATGGGGCGTTACGCGCCGCCGGGTTCGGCGTGATCGAGTTCAACCGTCCGGGCAAGGACGACAAGACCGATGTGGTCTACGGCTTCCACCCGGTCGGGAATACCGGCCACGATATCGGCCCGTCGCTGACCACCTGGCAGCCGCTGCAGACCACGTTCACCATGCACGACCAGCACATGTTCTCGTTCGAGTACTTCGCGTATACCCCCATCGCGGAGTGGGGCGGCGCCAAGCTGCGCATTCCGATCGAGGACGATGCGATCCTCACCGCGGCGGGCATCCAGTTCTTGCATCCGGCCAACTACCGGCTGTTATTGATCAAGTAGGTTCCTCGTAAACATCACGCCTCGTTATAGAGATAGCCACCGACCGCGGAAGCCACGATCATCTCGACGGCGGTCCACGCGATGACGAGCACCGTGATGCCCATCGAACTCACGCCGATCACCCCGAGCGTGATCGTGGTGCACAGGTACGACAGCGACCACACCATCAGCCCCGCGCACAGCGCGGTCATCGGTCCGGGGCCGAACCTCGGACGAATCGCGGCATAGAGCCACACGGTCGCGAAGGCGAGAAACGTCGTCAGCAGCATGAACGTGGCGACGTGACCGCCACCCATCGGCCCGATGTTGTGGGTCGCGAGCTCGGCTTGCATTTGCGCGCCGGCGACGGGCCCGTTGAGGAGGTACTCGCTGAGGTTCATGATCACGGCCGCCGCCACACCGCCTTTCAACACACCCATGCTGTTGATCTGGCTCATCGGTTCCCCCACGCGCCAAAGAATACAGTGCGTAGGGTGCGTACGGTGCGTATAGTGCCAACGGACGATGATTTACCGCTTCGGTGTGTTTGAACTCGATTCAGACACCGGCGAGCTGCGCAAGAACGGCCGCGCTGTTGCCCTCGAGCCTCAGCCCGCGAAGGCGCTGGCGCTGCTCGTGGCGAACGCCGGCGACATCGTCACGCGCGACGAGTTGCGCGAGGTGGTGTGGGGCGCCGAGACCCACGTCGATTTCGATCGCGGCATCGCCTATTGCCTATCGCAGATTCGCACCGCACTCGGCGACAGCGGCGACTATCCTCGCTTCGTGCAAACCATTCCGAAACGTGGCTTTAAGTTCCTCGCCCCCGTCGCACCTGATGCATCCGTTGCACCCGTCGCACCCGTTGCAGCCGCGACGTCGTTCAACAACTGGGTCACCGTTCCACTGACGATCGCGATGCTGGCGGCGGTGGTGGCGATGATGGTCGAGACGTTCCGAACGACGCCGATCCAGGATCGCGCCGTCGTCGCCGTCTCCATCTTCGACAACGAGACCGGCGTGGCCGAGTACGATCGGCCAATCGCCGGCCTGTCGGATCTCGTCGTCGAACGGCTGACCAGGCTCGATCCCGATCGCATCGCCGTGATCGGCAACGCCGCGGTGCTGCGCCAGCCGCGCAACATCCGCAACCTCAAGGCGGTTGCCGACAGCGTTGACGCTGATTACGTCCTGCTCGGACAACTGCAGCGCGGCGAAACCGGCCTGCGGTTCATCACCCACTTCATCCGCCTTCGTGACGAAGCGCACCTCAAAGCCAATCGCCTCCCCGTTACGGATGAGAAACTCGGTGGCCTCGAAGCCGCCGTGATCGAAGAATTCGAGCGCGCGGTGCGCGAGCACGCCCTGACACGCCCTCCTAACTAACGGATCGGCAAGGCGTTACAGCCTCAAGTCAAACTCGCTGGCCCTGAACGGGCGCCACCTGCGATAAGGACCGCGGAGGTGACGTTCATGCCTGTTTCGCGTCGTTCGTTCTTCTCGGTGACCGCGCTCACGACTCTCGGGATTTCCGCGCTCGTGACACGCGCCTGGGGTCAGGCGCCGCCGCCGATCTCATCCGCGGACGTGTACCCCGGCCAGGACCCGGCGCTGGTGAAGGAGGTGGTCGGCGCCTCGCATGGCAACTTCGCGCGCGTGCGCGAGATTGTCGAGACGCAGCCCGCTTATGCGCGTGCCTCGATGGATTGGGGCTTCGGCGACTGGGAAACCTGCATCGATGCCGCGGCGCACGTCGGCAACAAGCCGATAGCCGACTTCCTGCTCACGCACGGCGCGCGGCCGACGATGTTCTCCGCCGCGATGATGGGGCAGCTCGATGCCGTCAAGGCGTTCATCGCGGCCCGGCCCGGCATCCAGAAGACACTTGGCCCGCACGGCATCACGCTGATGTCGCACGCCCGCGCCGGCGGCCCCGACGCGGCGCCGGTGCTCGAGTATCTGAAATCGATCGGCGATGCCGACATTCCTCTGCCGTCAACCGCAGTCGCGCCTGCAGACCGCGATGCCCTGGTCGGCAACTATGTCTACGGACCGGGATCCCGCGACTACTTTTCGGTGGACGTCCAGCGGGACCAGCTCGGCATCGATCGGCCCGCAGGACCTGCGCGCAGGTTCCTGATTCACACCGGTAACCTCGTCTTTTATCCGTCCGGCGTGCCAACAGTGAAGATCGCCTTCGCGCGCGACGGCAATAAGGCTACGCAGCTGACGATCGCGGATCCGGAGGTGACGGTGACGGCCACGCGTCGCTGACGATCTCAGATTTCAGATTCCTGATTTCAGATTTATTTGAGGAGGTGCGATTGACGGATCGGTGTTAATCCCCAATAAATCTGCAATCTGAGATCTGAGATCTGACATTCTGAGACATGTTCGAAGAATTGCTGTGGTGGTTGTTCGTCGGGTTCGTCGTCGCCGTTGTCATCGGCGTGGTGCTGTACTTCACGACGCGCTGGGTGTTCATGCGCTCCGCGGAGAAAATGGCGGCGATCATCGACCGCAGCGTCGGCGGCGCCGCCGCGCACGCACTGACCCGGCTGGCCAGATTCGCGGACGCGCACGGCATCCCGCTCGATGAGGCGCAGGGCATCTTCGGCGTTCACATCGATCGGCTGGCCAGGATCATGGACAGCGCGATCACCGTGCCGATTCTCGGCAAGGTGGGTCTCGATGCCGTCCTCGATCTCATCCCGGTGTTCGGCAACTTTGCCGGCGCCGCGGTGTCGTTGACGCTGGTGGCCCGCACGCTGCAGTTCGGCCCGCCGCCGCCGCTGGTCTCGAAGATGCTCTCGAACGTGCTGGTCGACGTCATCCTGGGCGGCCTCCCCGTGATCGGGCCCCTCGCCGATATCTGGTTCAAGGCCAACGATCGGAATGCCAGGCTGATGCGCGACTTCCTCCAGTCCCGCACCTGACGCATCGACGCCTGAATCGCCTGGGAGTATGCTTGCGGGATGCTCAAGCACTACTCGTTCCTTGCCCTGGCGATCGCAGTGGCCGCCGGCGCCACGCTCGCCGCGAAAACGAAGTTCCAGTCGGTCTGGAAATCTCCCGACGCCGCCACCGTCAGCTTTGCGGGGCAGAAAGTCGCCGCGCTGATCATCGATACAGACGATTCGCTGCGCGTCGCCGGTGAAGAGGCGCTGGTCCGTGAACTCAACGCCCGCGGCATGCAAGGGGTCGCGTCGTATCGCATCGTGCCGAAGGAAGAGTTGCAGAGCGCCGACAAGGCGAGGGTCTGGTTCGAGAAGTCAGGCGTCCAGGGCGTGGTCGCCTTCCGCGTGGTCGACGACAAGAAGCGGACGACCTACGTGCCCAGCACGTGGACCTCGACGTATTACACGTCGCTGTGGGGCTATTACGGCTACGGGTGGGGCGCGGTCTACGACCCCGGCTACGTGCGCAGCCAGCGCATTGTCTCGCTCGAAACGCTGATCTTCAGCGTGCCGAAGAACAGCTTGGTGTGGGCGGGGCTGAGCGAAACGGAGAATCCGAAAGACGGACAGAAGGTCGTGGCCGAAGTGGTCAAGGAAGCGGTCAACGAAATGCGGAAGCAGGGCCTCGTCCAGAAGCGCTAGGCCGTTACAGCTTCATGCTGTCGCGAATCCACGTGAGATACGTGCGCAACCCGGCCTGCATTTCCCTGTCGACCCGTCCGCGCAGCACGCGGGCGGCTACGCCGCTGACGGCATCGGCTCGCGCCTTTATCGACACGATCAAGTCGTAACGTTTCTTGTCGGCGGTAGGAATGCCGAGCGCGATCATCAGCGCGGCGTCGATCTGCCGGCTCGCATAGAACTGCTTGTCGGCCACCAGCACGCGTCCGTCCGGGTATTCCTCCAGTACCACGTGATGCAGCGTCAACGTCGGCTTGGCGCCCACCTTGTCGCGCGTCCAATAGAAGCGGCTTTCGGCACGTGCCGGCTTGGAGGCCGGATAGGTCTCGAGGTAGCTGACGAACGGATACGCGAGATCCCACACCTTGGTGGAGCTGCGCAACATGTTGCGGAACTGGCTGCCGGTTTCCGAGGGCTCCTGGGGATCATGCAGCTTGCCGACCGCCGCGTCGCCGCCCTTCTGGTACGCCGCGACGTAGTCGGCGACGAGCTGCCGCATCAGCGTGGTCGCTCGAGCACGCGCGTCGGGCGCCTTGAAATCCACCTCTTTCTGGAACCGCTCGAGGTAGGCGGGTGGCATGCGCACCTCGCAGCGGTCGGGACGGCACGCGGCGAGATCGCTGAAGTTCACATCGTCGAGGTTCAGCTGTGCGAAGTCGGCAGCGGTGGCGGGCTCCTTGATGGCGCCGATGTTCACGGTGCCGGCGGCACGCATGAAGGATTCGATGTCGCGCAGCCACGCGAGCAACCGCCGCATGTCGCCCGTGCTCCGAACGGCACCTGCCGCCGCCACCTCGTTGGCGGCCGTCGCCGGCACACTGCGAACCATGATTTCTCCGGCGGTGAACCGTGCGACGTCGGCCGCTGGCACGCCGAGCCGGTCGCCGAGGAGCGCCTCGGCGGTCAGGCTGGCCGCAGGTTGGCCCCGCATCACCACGGATGCAGCCAGGACGATCGTGATGAAGGCGAACGTGCGCAGCATGATGTGGCGTATCTTCCGGTTATTGCGGTTGGCCCGCAGTCGTGGTCGGCTTCGCAGGTGCGCCGGGGGCCGGCATGTCGTTCCAGTAGAGCAACGAGTTGAACACCATGGCGTGTTCACCGAAGGTCTGCCACCGGTAGATCGGGTTGTTCGCAAACAGGATGACGCGGCCCTTGCCTGACGGCGCATCGACGACCATCGGGCGATTGCGGATCTGATCCGGGTTGCGCATCAGGCCACTGAGGACGCCGGCCTCGCCACCCGTGAATCGGGCGATCACCTGCGGCCGCTCCGGCGACGCGCTGGCGAACTGCTCGAAGCCCTGCGGCGGACCGGCCTGCAGCAGCGGCCCGCCGTTGAAGCGCACCGGCAGCGTCTTCTGGGTGTAGCCGAACATCACCGGGTGGCTCGGCAGCAGGATCTCGCTCTGCACGTACGGCCCCGGCGCGTAGAAGCCCGTCGCCGGATTCTGCGCCTCGACGCCTTTCGCAATCCCGAACTCGGCGGGGAACGCGCTGGCCACGCCGAGGGTCAACAGCACGCCGCCGTCCTCGACGAACTTCTGGAACTCCGCCGCGCCGGCCAGGCCCATGCCGCCGCGCACGTCGTCGGTCTCGGCGTAGAAGCCAAACGACTTGTACTTGTCGTTCTTCTTGTAGGGCAGCGGCTTCGACAGCTTCGGCTGTTCGTAGACGATCGACTTGCCATTGTTGGTCTGGTGCGGCATCACGATCACGTCGTACTTCGATCGCAGGTTTGCGCCGGCTTGCACGTGATCCTTGTGAATCAGGTCGAACGGGATGCCGAAGCGATCGAACGCGAGACGGACCCAGCCCACTTTCTCGGTGTTGGCCCACGTCGTGTACATGGCCAGGCGCGGCAGGTCCACGTCGACCAACCGCGTGATGCGCCCGGGCCGGGCGCTCATG
>JALDXK010000339.1:0-6744 GCA_032155105.1 Acidobacteriota bacterium | reverse complement strand
TTGGCGTAGCCCCAGTTCAAGCCGAACTTGCCGTAGTCGGCCTGGATGTCGCGCATCCAGATTTCCTTGCCGGCGAAATCAAACGCCTTGAGGATGCCGAGGCCGGTCATCACCCACACGTACTTGCCGTCGGTCACCGGCGACGGCGACGACATGTTCTGCTTGCGCTCCATGTGATTCGAGCCGACGATTGGCCGCTTCCACAACACGGCGGGCTTGTTGCGGTCGATGGCCCACAGTTCAAGCTCGCCTGTGTTCGTGCCGGTCGCGATGTTGAGGAAAATCGTTTCACCCCAGATGATCGGCGTGGACCCGCTGTAGGCCGGCAGCGGCAGGCGCCACGCGATACCCTTGGTCTCGATGTTGCTGCACACGGTAGGCACGATCGGGCGGCCCTCGAAGTTCTGGCCCGGTGCCGGCTGTCGACGCTGACCCTGCTCGAACTCGCCGGACGCGGATGGTCCGCTCTCCGCGGCGTCCGCGCCTGGCACCGTCGGCGAGGCGCACGTGGCGGCCCAGGTGTCGGGCAGCCGGGTTTCGGTGCTGACACCGTTGGCGGACGGGCCGCGCCACGCCGGCCAGTGCTGAGCCATGCCGGTGGCCCCCAAGGCCGAGAACAGGATTGCAAGCGCAAGCGCGTGTCGGATCACCGTGAACTCCTCGCGAGCATAGTAACTGACTGAACCGGGCCGTGACCCAGTCCACGACATAGAATCTACGACGGCCACCGACTGATCGTTTAAGGCCACAGAAGACGCAGAATCAAAGCCACAGAAGGCACAGAACACCTAAGAAGGGACGCGTGTATGTCGTGGATTGCGTTGGCGTTTAGCGCCGCTTTGTCGTGGGGATTGTATGGGGCGTCGCTCCATCGCGGGCAGGTCGAGCTTGGCAATCCAATGAAGGCCATGCTGTGCGTGGGCGTGGCGTACTTCCTGATTGCGGTACTGGTCCCGGTGGCGGCGCTGGCATCGCAGGGTGAGCTCCGCAACTTCAACATGACCGGCACCGTGACCGCGACGCTTGCCGGCACACTAGGGGCCCTCGGCGCGGTGTGCATCACCTACGCCTTTCGCAATGGTGGCACGCCGTTTCTCGTGATGCCGCTGGTGTTCGGCGGTGCGCCGCTCGTGAACGTGCTCGCGTCGATGGTGATTCACCCGCCGAAAGTGGCGCCGAACCCGATGCTGTACGTCGGCTTCCTGCTTGCGGCGGCCGGCGCGGGCATGGTGCTGTATTTCCGTCCGCCCGCCTGAGGCGGGACGACGTATATACTTCGCGCACGCATGGCAGCTCCTCGTCTCACACCCCTGCAGTGGCTGATCTGCGCCATTGCCGCTCTCGGTTTTGCGTTCGACATTTACGAAATCCTGATGGCGCCGCTCGTGGTCGGGCCCGCCATCGGGGAGCTCACCGGATCGAAGCCCGGCACGCCGGACTTCAACTTCTGGGTCGGGATGTTCTTCTGGGTCCCGGCGCTGGTCGGCGGGGCGTTCGGCTTGATCGGCGGGTATCTGACCGATCGCTACGGCCGGCGCCGCGTGCTGGTGTGGAGCATCCTGCTCTACGCGTTCTCCGCCATGGCGGCAGGCTTCTCCACCAACATCTACATGCTCCTGCTGCTCCGCGCCACGACGTACATCGGCGTGTTCGTCGAGTTCGTCGCCGCGGTGGCGTGGGTCGCGGAGATCTTCCCCGACGCGCAGCAGCGCGAGAAAGCGCTCGGCTACACGCAGGCGTTCTCGTCGATCGGCGGGTTGATGGTCACCGGCGCGTACTACATCGCCGTGACCTACGGACCGTCGTTTCCCGCGATCGCCGGCAGCCATGCGCCGTGGCGCTACACGTTGATCTCCGGCGTGATCCCGGCGCTGCCGCTGATCCTCATCCGGCCGTTCCTGCCAGAGTCGCCGGCCTGGCAGAAGAAGAAGGCGGCAGGCACGCTGCGGCGCCCGTCGATCGCGGAACTCTTCACACCCGAACTGCGGCGCACCACGATCGTCACCACGCTGATGTTCGCGTTTGCGTACGGCGCCGCGTTTGGCGCCATTCAACAGATGCCGCGCATCGTCCCCGGCGTCGAAGAAGTGCGCACGCTGCCGCAGCCGCAGATTCAGCAGACCGCGAGCCAGGTGCAGGCCTACCAGGAATTCGGCGGGCTCGCCGGACGTTTCCTGCTCGCGGTGCTCGCGATCAGGATCGTGTCGAGACGGCTGCTGATCCGCCTGTTCCAGGTGCCCGGATTGATCGTGATGCCGTTGGTGTTCTATTTCGCGCCGACATACAGCCTCGATCTGACGAAGTGGGGTATGTTCCTCGCTGGCGTATTCACGGTCGGCCAGTTGAGCTTCTGGGGCAACTACCTGCCGCGCGTGTATCCGACGCACCTGCGCGGCACTGGCGAAGGCTTCGCCGCCAACATCGGCGGCCGCATGCTCGGCACCGGCTTCGCGTTCGTCACGACGACGCTGACCAACTACGTGCCTGGCCCGACACCGCCGTTGCGGCTGGCGGTTGCCGCGACCATCGTTGGCACGTTCGTCTACGCGGCGGGATTCGTCTGCAGCTTCTTCCTGCCCGAACCTAAAGGCGAAGATTTACCGGAGTAAGCACCTGGCATCCAACTTTTTGGCACGAGGCACCAGGCACCAGGCACCCAGTCCTTGGGCACCCGGCACGAGGCACGGGGCACCCACGTCGGCAGCGGCGCTGGTGTCGATGGCGCTGGTACTGGTCGTGTGCCAGGCGCCGGCCGCCGCCGAGCAGCCTGCCCTGAGCGAGATCAGCGAGGGTCAACAGACCAGCGCCGATCGAGTCGAAGGGTGGCCGCAGTTTCGTGGGCCTGGGTCAACCGGAGTCAGCGACTCGCCGGGGCTTCCTGAAACGTGGAGCACGACCGAGCACGTGCGATGGAAGACGGCGATTCCCGGGCACGGGTGGTCGTCGCCGATCGCGTGGGGCGATCGCGTGTTCGTGACGTCGGTGATCCCGTCGGGACAGGTCGAAGCTCCGAAGGGCGGTTTGTACTTCGGCGGCGAACGTCCGGCGCCGCAGGTCGAACACCGCTGGATGGTCTATGCGATCGATTTCGCCACTGGCAAGATCGCCTGGCAGCACGAGGCGCATCGCGCTGTTCCACCGCAAGCGCGGCACCTGAAAAATACCTACGCATCGGAAACCCCGGTCACCGATGGCCAACGCGTTTATGTATCGTTTGGCAACGTCGGCATCTTCGCGTACGACTTCAACGGCACACTACTCTGGTCGGCACCGGTCCAGGTCAAGCCGATGCGCAACGGCTGGGGCACCGCCGCTTCACCGGTGCTCCACAACGGACGTCTTTACATCGTGAACGACAATGACGCCGGCTCGCACCTCACCGCCATCGACGCCGCCACCGGGAAAACCATCTGGCTCGTCGAGCGCAAGGAAGGCACGAACTGGGCGACCCCGTACATTTGGCAGCATCGCGGCGGCACGGAGATCGTCACCGCAGGTACCGGCGCGATTCGCTCCTACAACCTCGATGGTGAATTGCTGTGGTCGCTGTCGCCGATGTCGTCGATCGCGATCCCGACGCCATTTTCAAAGTTCGATCTGCTTTACGTCGCATCTGGGTACGTTGGCGACCAGGTGCGGCCGGTGTACGCGATCAAACCGGGCGCCAAAGGCGACATCTCGCTGAAGCCTGGCGAGACCTCGAACGCGTCGATCGCCTGGTCGCTGCCGCAAGGCGGACCCTACAATCCATCGCCGATCGTCTACGGCGACTACTACTACACCCTGTTCGATCGCGGGTTCTTCACGGCGCACGATGCGCGCACGGGCAAGGAGATCTACACGAAGGTGCGTCTCGACCCCGCGGCGGGCGCCTTTACCTCGTCGCCGTGGGCCTACAACGGCAAGATCTTCGCGATGAGTGAAGACGGCGTGACGTACGTGATCGAAGCAGGACCGCAATACAAGCTGGTCGGGCGCAATTCGCTGGACGAGTTCACGATGGCGTCGCCGGCCCTGCACCGAGACAGCTTGCTGATTCGAACCGCAGCCGCGTTGTACAGGATCGCTTCGACCAGTTCACCATAGCGTGCGAGTATACTGGCGGTGATGGACACGGATCGTGTCGACCGGTCGGTCATGAGCGTCGGATCGCTCTACGACGAGCCCGACGAACGCCAGTGGTGGTGGCGGCGAACGCCGCTCGAGCGACTGGCGGCGATCGAAACCATGCGCCGGGTCGTGTATGGACGCGCCGCTACTCACGGACGACTTCAAAGACTTCTTGAGATTACTCAACGCGAACCGCGTTGACTATCTCCTGGTTGGCGGGTATGCCGTCGGCCTGCACGGTTACCCACGCGCCACGATCGACCTCGATGTGTGGGTGCGCCCTACGACGGACAACGCCGATCGCATCGTCAAGGCGCTGCGCGCATTTGGTTTCGACATGCCCGCGCTCGAACCACGGTTGTTCGTCGATCTGCGAAGCATCGTGCGGTTTGGCACACCGCCGTTCCGCATTGAAATCATGACGTCAATCGACGGTGTGGACTACGACACCTGCCGGAGTCGCCCGTCGATGTTCGATGTCGAAGGTCTGCCCGTCCCGGTCATCTCACTCGACGATCTGAAAACCAACAAACGCGCCGCTGGCCGGAACAAAGATCTGGCCGACTTGGAGAACTTGCCGTAACGACCAGCCTCACTACTCTGGGCTACGCCAGCAGCCGCTCCAGATCTTCGCGCTCCAAGCCGCGGAGGCCGCCTTCGCCGGCGTTCAGGATGGCGTCGGCCAGCGTCCGCTTGCGCGCCTGCAGTTCGAGAATGCGCTCTTCCACCGTGTCGCGTGCCACGAGACGGTACGCGAACACCGGCCTGGTCTGGCCGATGCGGTGCGCACGATCGATGGCCTGCATTTCCACAGCCGGGTTCCACCACGGGTCGAGGAGGAACACGTTCTCAGCGGCGGTCAGGTTCAGGCCCGTCCCTCCGGCCTTGAGGCTGATCAGGAACAGCCCGCAACCCGCGTCGCTTTGAAACCGTGCGACCGGGGTGGCGCGGTCGCGCGTTTCGCCGTCCAGATAGGCATAGTCGCGGCCGATCTCGTCGAGACGCAAGCGTAGTAGTGCGAGCAGGCTGGTGAATTGCGAGAACACGAGCGCCTTGCGGCCTTCTTCCGCCAGTTCGTCGAGCCGCGCCAGCAGCACCTCGAACTTCGCAGACGAGGTGCCGACCACGGCGTTCGGCAGCAGCCCTGGGTGACACGCCGCCTGCCGGAGCCTGAGCAGCGCTTCGAGAATGGCAAACCGGGATCTGGCAACGCCCTCGCGATCGATCTTGCGGAGCAGGACGCGCCGGTAGTGATCGCGCAGTTCGTTGTACAGCGTCCGCCCCTTCGCATCCAGCTCGCAGTACAGCGTTTCTTCGGTACGCGGCGGAAGTTCCAGCGCCACCTGATCCTTGGTTCGCCTGAGAATGAACGGCCGCAGTCCGCGGGCGACCTTCTCGAGGTGCGTCCGGTCGGCATCCACGGTGGAGCCCCGTGGCCGATCGAAGAGGCGGCCCGTTCCCAGGAGGCCCGGGTTCAGGAACTCGAACAGGCTGAACAACTCGCCAAGGTGATTCTCGACCGGTGTGCCGGTGAGCGCCAGCCGATGATCGCCCTGCAGCAGCCGCACGGCACGGGCCGTGGCGGTGCTCTCGTTCTTGATGGCCTGCGCCTCGTCCAGGACGATGTAATCGAAGCGATGCGCCTGCAGGCGCGCCACATCACGCCGCAGTGTCCCGTAGGTGGTCAACACCACATCCACGGTCGAGAGGTCGTCGGCCGCCGCATGTCGAGCCGCGCCCGCGAAATCCAGTACACGTAGCGCAGGCGCGAAACGGGTGGCCTCGCTGATCCAGTTGAACACCAGCGACCGTGGCAGTACCACCAGAGAGGGACGGGGTGTGCGATCGCGATCCAGGCGACGCGACTCGAGCAGCGCGAGCACCACCACGGTCTTGCCGAGTCCCATGTCGTCGGCCAGGCAGCCGCCGAAGCCGAACTCGCGGAGAAAGCGCAGCCAGCCGAGGGCGTCACGTTGATAGCCGCGAAGCTGTCCGGTGAACGTCGCCGGCGCATCCTCGGCGTCGAGACCGGTGAAGTGCTGCAACCGTTCGCGGGCTTTCACGAAGCCCTCATCCCAATCGACGGCCGGCTGCCCGACCAGCAGCGCCTCGACCAGTCCGGCCTGCGAAGGACGGAAGCGCACGAGGTCGCCCGCGCGATCGGCCAGCGACACGACGGGTGCCACGCTGGCCAGCCACTCCTCGGGCAGCACGCCAATCGAGCCATCGTCCAGCGTGATCGTGCGCTGCCCCTTGGCCAGAGCTTTGACGACGGCCGGAAGATCGAACGTGGTCCCGTCCTCGGTCGCAGCCTCCAACTCGAACCAGTCGATGCCGGATCGAATGTGGAGTCTCGGTGCCGCCACCGGACGGTAGCGAACCCCCTGGGCTTCAACATGCCAGCCCTCCGAGACGAGCGCGTGAACCAGCGCCGGAAGCCGGCGTTCGTGAATGCCTGGGGCCGGTTGCAGGTGGTGGGGCTCGATTCCGGAGGCACCGAGTTGTTTGAGCCGGGCCAGAGCGGCCCGTTCGGCCTCCGGGTCGCGCGCGTAGAGTCGACTGCCGGCCTCCGACAACACCGCGAGGCCGCCGTCGTTAGGGCCAATCGGGCCGCCGAGGCTGATCTGCATGATC
>JALDXK010000338.1:0-6748 GCA_032155105.1 Acidobacteriota bacterium | reverse complement strand
CCACGGGTTCAACATCCGGTTCGACCGCATCCAGCCGCCGGCCGGCGTCGACGTCATCATGATCGCGCCGAAGGGCCCCGGTCACCTCGTGCGTCGCACGTTCACGGAGGGCGGTGGCGTGCCGGCGCTCATCGCCGTGGCGCAGGACGCGAAGGCATTTCTCGGCGAATGGGTGCTCACGGTTGAAGGCCGGCGTGGTCCGCAGGAACGGCCGCTGACGATCAAGGACACCGCCGGCAAGTTGAGCGCGGAGCTTGGCGGCGGCCGCGGCGGCCCGGTGACGATCACCGACGTCACCGTGAAGGGCAACGAAGCCACGCTGAAGTGGAACCAGGACACCCCGCAGGGCGCCGTCGACGTGGTGATGACGCTGACGATGAAGGACGGCGCACTGACCGTGAAGCAGGATTTCGCCGGCGGCCAGTTCAGCCAGACTGGCACGGGCAAGAAGAAGGGCTAGCCACCGATTCGCGCCGATTAAACGCAGATTACGGGGCGTACCACTTCCGCAGTTGAGTTTCGAGTCCGGCGGATGCCACGAACAGGTCTGCCGGATATCTCCGGTATTGCACCAGCGTCTGGAAGATATAGAAACGCTGGTCGGTGTTCGCCGCGAGCCCGGCCAGATACTGCAGTCGCAAGTGACGCTCGCGATTGATCTCGGCATCGGCAAGCAGCGGCGCAAGATCCGTCGCACGGCCTGCATACGTCGACAGGATTGACGCAGCAGACTTCAACATCACGCCGTCGAGCGATCGCTTGACCGCCGGCGCCGCGTCCAGGCGCCGCGCCATCTCCGCTTCGTCAATAGGCGCCGCCTCAACACGCCCGAGACCGACCAGGTCGTAACCTTCTTCGAGCAAATCCGGATTCCAGAGCGTAGTGTCGGGAAACACCCGTGCGAACGTGGCGATTTCGCTCTTTACCGACGGCAGGTCGGTTTCGTAGAGCGGGATCCATTGCGTGACCACGCCGCCGGGATTGAGGTGCGCACGCGCCAACTGCAGGTACTCGAGCGAGTAGAGCGTGGCCGCGCCGCGCACCCACGGATGAATCGGATCAGACGTGATGATGTCGAATGTTTCCGTCGTCGTCTGCAGGAAATGCCGCGCGTCGTCGAACACCAGTTCGACGCGCGGATCGTCGAAGACGTGGTGATTCTCGTCGCCGAAGTACCTCCGCGCGCTGGCCGGCACCACGCGCTCGATTTCGCAAATCACGATGCGTTCGACTTCCGGGTGAATCGAGAGCGCGCCGGCGGTGACGCCGGCACCGACGCCGACGATCAGCACGGAACGCGGCTTCGGGTGAACCAGCGCGGGGATGTGGCCGAGCATCCGCTCGAGCCGCATGTCGACGTCCATGTCCGACGCCTCGACCTTTCCGGCGATGTGAAACTGCTTTGCTCCGGCTACCCCTTCAGTGACGGCGACCGACGCGGTCGCCCCCTCCTTCAAGTACAGAAACTGCTTGATGGAACTCCATGAATTCACCGAGCGACCGAACGCGATGAGCCTTCCCGGGATGGCCGGTACCGAGAGCACGGAGGCGACTGTGACAAGAGCCGTGACCGCGACTACGGAGAACACGGAGGCTGAGTTGCGCGAGGTGAGGAGCATCGCCAACCCGCTCATCGCGGCGACCACGACGAGCAATTGCTGCGCCATGTGGCTGCCGAGTTGCGGGACGCCAATCAGCGTCAGGAGCAAAGCCCCGGCGAGGGCGCCGGCGGTATTGAGCGCGTTAATCATGCCGACCGAGCGTCCGGCATCACGGCCACCCGCGGCGGCGATCGTGAGTGGAAAGCTCGCGCCCCACAGCACGGTGGCAGGCAGCAGAGCCACGGCGCAGCGCAACGCGTCGAATGAAAACGTCAGCGTGGGCGATGCGTGAATCGCGGGAAGAAAACTGCGTGTCGGTTGAAGGCGGGGCAACGCGTTGACGATGAGCCAGGCGCCGGCGGCGATCGCAAATGCCAGCGCTAGTTGGAGGCGCCCCAGGACAACGCCAGGCTCAGGCGCATGACGCGCGAGGCGCGCGCCGATGGAGCCGCCAATCGCGAGGCCGCCGAGAAACACCGCGAGGATGAGCGAGAAGGTGTAGACGCTGGCGCCGAAGAGCAGTGATAACTGTCGCGTCCACACCACCTCGGCGCCCAATGCGGTGAACCCAGATAGGGCGGCAACCGCGTACGGTGCGTACAGTGCGTACGGCCCGCCTTCGCGGCCGGAGGCCGCTACGGCGAGGTCTCGCCGTAGCTCGCCAGACCGGTTCGCGAGCGGAGGCGGATGCGAAGGGTGCCGGGTGCTTCGACAACCACCACGCTGCGATTGCCACGCCGATGTTGATCGCGACCGCGACGCCGCTGGCGATGAAGACGTCGTGGACTCGCAGGAGATAGAAACCCGCGAGCACGGTGCCGATCGTGGCGCCAGCGAGGTTGGCGGTGTAGATGCGCCCGACGTCCACGCCGTGCAGGCGGGCGATCACCGGCAGCGTGGCGCCCATCAGCATCGTCGGCGGCGTGAGGATCAGCGCGCACACGGCGGCCCTCAGCAGCACCGCGCCGAATCCGTGGCCCACGATGGCGACGTAGGCCTGCTGCACGAACGGCAAGACGAGCGGAATGAGCAGGCCGACGAGCGCGATGCCGCCTTCGAGAATGGCGATCAGGCGCAGCGGACTGGTGCCCGCCGGCGCCCATCGGGGAATCAGCCACGATCCGAGGGCCATGCCACCCATGAAACTGCACAGCAGCACGGCGACGGAGATCGAGGAGGCGCCGACGACGAGTTGAACGAGATGGAACCAGACCATCTCGTAGATCAGCGCGGCGCAGCCGCTCGCGCCGAAGATCAGCAACAGCACTGTGGCATCCTACATCGCGAGATGGCGGGCTTCGACGTGATCGTGGTGGGCCTGGGTGGCATGGGCAGCGCCGCAGCGGCGCATGCCGCGGCGCGCGGCCAGCGTGTTCTTGGAATCGAGCAGTTTCAACCAGGCCACTCGGAAGGATCGAGCCACGGCCGCTCGCGCGTCATCAGGCTCGCGTACTTCGAAGATCCCGCCTACGTTCCGCTGTTGCGCCGCGCATACGAGTTGTGGCGCCGACTCGAATCCGACACGGGCCGGAGGCTCCTGCAGATGACCGGCGGCTTGATGATCGGCGCACCCGACAGCGCGGTGGTCAGCGGCAGCTTGCGCAGTGCCCGCGAACATCATCTCGATCACGACATGCTGGATGCCGCGGAGCTCCGACGGCGCTTCCCTCCGTTCACGCCCCGTCAAGAAATTGTCGCGTTTTACGAAAGTGAAGCAGGTTCACTTTTCCCGGAAGACGCCATTCGGGCGCACTTGGATATAGCCGCCAGGCATGGAGCCGACTTGCACGTGGATGAACGCGTCGATGACTGGCGCGTGATGCCCTCCGGGACCATCGAGGTAACGACGTCGCGCGCGCGGTACGAGTGTGGGCGGCTGATTCTTGCGCCGGGACCGTGGGCGGCGTCGCTGTTCAAGCTCGACCGGCTGCCCCTCGAGGTCGAGCCGCAGGTGCTCTACTGGTTCGATCCCGCCGGAGGGCCCGGGCCCTTCGCGCCGGATCGGTTTCCGATCTACATCTGGGACGAGGGCGGCGGCGTGCAGTTCTACGGTTTCCCGGCCGACGACCGCGGGCTCGTCAAAGTCGCGTTCTTTCGGTCGGCGAGAAAAGACGAGGCCTCGATGCGCGCGTCGCTCGAGCCGCGGATGCCGGCGCTCGCGGCAGGCCGGATGGTGGAGTCGGTCAGCTGCAAGTACACGATGACGCCCGATCAGCACTTCGTGATCGATCGGCATCCCGATCACGAAGCGGTCGTGATCGCATCCCCGTGCTCAGGTCATGGATACAAGTTCGCGAGCGTGATCGGCGAGATCCTCGCGGACCTCGCGATCGATGGCGCCACGCGGCATCCGATTGGTCTCTTCGCGTCGCGGCGCTTCAAAGATTCGCGAGCTTGAAAATCACCTTGGCGAGGCCCGAGTAATCCTCCTCGCCTTCACCGGCGGCTATCTGCGCGTTGACGGTCTGATTGACGACCGCGCTGGCCGGCGCGGGCACGCCGTATTCGTTGAGCGTGTTCATCGCAATCCCGAAGTCCTTCTTGAACAACTTGGCCTTGAAGCCCGGCTTCCAGTTGCCGGTAATCATCCGCTCGCCGTGGACTTCGAGCACGCGGCTCTGCGCGAAGCCGCCCATCAGCGCGGCGCGCACTTTCATCGGGTCGACCCCGGCCTTGCGCGACAAGGCAATCGCTTCCGCGACCACCGACATGGTGCCGCCCAGCACGATCTGGTTGCACACCTTGCAGATTTGGCCGGCGCCCGACTCGCCGACGTGGACGATACGTTCGGGCTTGCCCATCGCGCCGAGGATTTCACGCACCGATTCGAGCGCCGCAGCGTCGCCGCCCACCATGAACGTGAGCGTGCCGTCGATGGCGCCGATCTCACCGCCGCTGACCGGCGCGTCGAGCATTGCGGCGCCACGTTCCACCGCGCGTGACGCGAGGCGGCGCGCGATGGCCGGCGCGATCGTGCTCGAGTCGACGATCACCGTTCCTTTCTGCATCGCGCCGAACACGCCGTTGTCGCCTTCGAGCACCTTCTCGACGTCGGGGCCGTCGGGCAGCATCGTGATGACGACGCGCGCCGCTCGCGCCACCTCCGCTGCCGATCCGGCCGCTGTGGCGCCGGCAGTGACCAGGGCGTCAACCGCCGCACGGCTCCGGTTGTGGACGATGACGTCGAAGCCCTTCTTACGCAGGTTGAGCGCCATGGGCGTTCCCATTAAACCCAGACCGATGAAGCCAACAGTCATGGCACGAATAATAGTGCGTACGGTGCGTAGGGTGCGTAGGGTGCCTGAGGTGCGGGTGCCGGGTGCCGGGTGCCGGTGCCGTGTGCTGGGGGGGTGCTAACCGGCGGCGCCGGCCGAGATGTCGGTTGAGTGCGGCTGGTCGTTGTCGCGACGCCGGCGGCGGATGCCACTGGCCGTCAGGCTCGCAGCTTCGGCGAAGATCACCTTCTTCCGGGACCGAATGAACTCCTCCACGACGAAGCCGGTGGCGGCCGAGGCGATGAAGCCGGCGACGGCGAGCAGGACCTGGCGAAGGGTCTTGAAGGCCTCGGTAATGAACACGTCGGCGGCCTGGGTCGACTCAGCGCGCACCGTCGCTACCGGGGCGGGTGCGGGAGCGGTCGTCGTCGCAGGTACGGATGCATGCGCGGGCGGCGCGCTGGCCGGGGGCAGGGCAGGACGGTCGGCCATCAGCGACAGGCCCGATTTGTCGGCCGAGATGCTCAGGCCGGCCACCGACGCTGCGTCGAGATCGAACCGCTCGGTGCGTGTC
Organism: Acidobacteriota bacterium; assembly: GCA_032155105.1. Classification (GTDB taxonomy): domain Bacteria; phylum Acidobacteriota; class Vicinamibacteria; order Vicinamibacterales; family UBA2999; genus 12-FULL-67-14b. The sequence goes on along the minus strand of JALDXK010000338.1, from coordinate 1,358 downwards.
TGGTCGAAGCTGTCTGCCACGGACCGCACGCGGACGCCAACGACCCTCGCGCCCGGCTCCAGGTCGATCGTCCGGGTGAAGCCGCGCTCCGCTCGCTTGCCGAACACGCCGAACTTCTTGCCGCTGCCTTCCAAATTGGTGTGCAACTCCCGCTTTCCGTCGACGCTGACCGTCAATTCCACCTTGCGGAACGAATGGCGCACGTCGAGATTGAGGTGCGCGGGCCGCGGCGGCTCCGGTGTAACGGCTGGGGTCGCTGTGGGTAAGGTCGCAATCGCCTGGGTGGTCGGCACCGATGGCAGCGTGGCGCTCTGGTCTGGAAGGGTCGTCCACCAGGGGTCGATGATGAGTGCGCCCAGCATGGCCACTCCAGCCAGTTGCGCGACGAGCGGCAAGCGCGCGGACACCGGCAACCATCGCGGCCAAACGAGGGTGTTCCATCGTGAACCGAGCGGCTTCATGTCGCGGAGATCCGACACAGGCGAGAGAGTACACGAAGCCCTTCACGTTGCCGCCGCGTGAGTTTGTGCACAATCGGGCGGAGGTGCGAACCGCAGCGCGATCGCCGATTCTTTGTCGAAGTTTTCCGAGCGGCTGATGACGCTCGGCCTACGGAGACTCGACCTGCGGATGAGGTAGCATCTGCCCACGAGAGATTCCACGGATCTCCGGCCGCGATCCGCCGGCGCTCCCACGCAAGTTGGGGCCGCGGTCGGCCGATAACAACCGCAGGTAATCCAAAACTCCGAAGTTACTGGTTCCACGTAACTTAGGGGAATTGCAGCCCTGCAAAACGGCCGTTTGGCCGTATAATATGTCCATAGGGTGCGGCGGCGGAATGGTCCCGCCGCAGCCGTTCAAGGCGGAGGCGGATGTTCGAGCGTTACACCGAACGAGCCAGGCGGGTTCTCTTCTTTGCCCGCTATGAGGCGAGCCAGCTCGGTAGCATCTCAATCGAGACCGAGCACTTGCTCCTGGGTCTGATCCGTGAGGGCAAAGGCCTGACGAGCCGGATCTTTGCCCGATCCCATCTGTCCCTGGAGAACATTCGCAAAGACATCGAGGGCCGCACGGTCTTCCGCGAGAAGGTTTCGACCTCGGTTGAAATCCCGTTCAGCGCGGAGACGAAGCGCGTCCTGCAATACGCGGCCGAAGAAGCTGATCGGCTGCTCCACAACTACATCGGGACTGAACACCTGTTGCTGGGCATTCTCCGCGAGGAGCGTTCGGTGGCGGCAACCATCCTCATGGAAAAAGGGATGCGGCTGCACCAGGTGCGGGAAGACATCGTCCAGTTGCTGAACGAAAAGACCTCGCTCACGCGCGTCAAGGAAACGCCGCTGCTGGCGGAGTTCAGC
>JALDXK010000337.1:0-6755 GCA_032155105.1 Acidobacteriota bacterium | reverse complement strand
CCATTTTTCTCATCGCTTCAACGCACGATCACTCTCACGACGTAGAGCACCCTCGCGCTCGAAAGCGCCCGTTCTCACGTTGGCAACCTTGAGCCGTCGTTCACCTCCCGCGCACGACGACGCGCTGAACCTTGGCGCCGCGGAAATCGCCCATGACCGTGCTGTGTGGATACACCACGACGTCGTAGGCGCCTGGGCGCAACGTCACCGGCAGGCTGTACGACGCGCGCGTGAATTGATCGCCGAATAACGCGCCGATGTCATAGCGCGCATCTCCATACCGCGCCACGCCAAGGAAAATCGGCTGCGCACCGGAGACCGGGTAGGCCCATATGTGCACGGTATCGATGCCGGAGCCGTTCGCCGCGGCCAGGTCGACGGCCCATCCTGAAACGACGAACGAGGACGGCACGCCGCCGGCAGACGGCGTATCGATCACCGCCTCGACGTGAGTGCCGACGACAGCGCGGACGCGCACGATGCCGCCCCGCGCCGATTCGAACTCGAGTTGATGCGCACCCAGAAAACCCGCAGCCGGCTGCCAGTAGAACACGCCATTCGCCGCGTCGAGCGATGACCCGAGCGGCAGCTCGCGCCGCTCGCCGTTGACGATCTGGTAACCGGCATAGGGACCGCCGCCGGCTTCCGGCAAGCGCATTTCGATGCGATCGCTCTGGCCAATCGCCATTACGCGATCGCCCGACCGGCTCGGAAAGATCCAAGACGTGCGGGACTCGCGGCGCACCTCAATCGGTTCGGTGGCCGCCTCGGCCGGCGATGTGGCGGCGATCGTGGCCATCGGCGCGTTCGGTGCGACGGTCAGCGTCGAGCCCTCGTTCAGCACGTCGAAGAAGCGGCTGCCGATGCCTTCGGCACGCAGGCAGTTATCGACAACGTACCAGCCAATCTGGTGGGTGCCGTTGCTCAACGACGAGATGTCGATGAAGAACGCGCCGCCGGCGCCGCTTCCGTTGGTAAATCCCGGGAACGCGGCCGCGATATCTGGCCGCAAATCTCCGTAGCTCACGGTCTGAAGGGGACCGGAATCGATCGACACCTGCACACCTGTAGATGGGATGGTGCAGCTCGGTGTGGCATTCGGCGTCAGCGCCCAGCCAAAGTTGAAGAAGCTCGTCGTCATGGTCTGGCCGTAGGCTGGCACGTCGATACCGCCGAAGGGTTTACTCGCCGTCGCGTTGCTCGCGGTGATCGCCTTCGAACCGAGCGAAATACTGCGCCCTTCCTGGTCGTAGGCAAATGCATACAGGGTGTACGGACCATTGCCTTGATTCCACAGGCCTTGCGTCAGCAGCAGGTAGCCCCAACCGGCACGCGCGGCCGCCGGCATCGACCCGAACTGCACCTCGACGTCGGGGCGCGCTCCGGTCACGAAAAAGGCATTGGCGATGAACACCTTGCCGTTGCCCGGGCCGGGTCCGGGATAAGGTGGAGTCGTTTCGCCCGCCACCGTGTCGCGCCAGATCTCGACACGATTGACGCCGATGTCGTCGATCGCCCAACCCGTCACCGCAATCGAACCTTCGACCGCCGCGCCGGCTGCAGGCGTATCGAACGATCCGAATGGTGCCGCAGTCGTTCCCACCTGGTGAATCGCCAGGACAACCGGCACCGTCAGCGTCTGGCTGATACTTGCGGCTGATAGCGTGATCGTCGCGGTTGCGCTCGTCGCAGCTCCGAGTGCATTGGCGGGATCAGAGACGCACACCGAAAATCGGCCCGTTCCCGTGCCGGACGCGTTGGCCAACTGAACCCAAGGCTGATTGACGCTGGCGACCCAACCCGCCGCGGTTCCGGGAAGACGAACCGTCACTGGCTGGCATGGCGTCACCTGGACGAGGGCGCCACTCGAACCGGACTTCGTCGCACCGGCTCGTAAGGATGTCGGGTTCGTCGTCATCGAAACGAATATTTGCCCGCGAATCTCGCCGCCTCCAAAGTTCGTCGTGTGAACGTTGAAGTAATAGAGGCCGGCCTTGAGCTCGGCGACCTGCGCGGGAGTAATGGCGAAGGTCTGTTCGGGGATCGATCCTGACGTTGCGTTCGGGGTCACGGCGCTGAAATCGAAGAGGACATTCGCGTTGGCGCCAACCGGGGCGGCACCATGGATGTGGGCAAGGATTGCGGGACTTGTCAGCCCCGAAAAACTCATATTGACGGTGATTTGTGTTTCATCCGCGTTCAGCACCACGGTGCCCGAACCGGTACCAGGGCTGGCAACGACCGGCACCTGCTGGGCGCCGGTAAAACTGGCTTGGAATTGTCGTTGGGCATAGGCCGGAGCAGCCCAGATCACACAGAACAAGATCAGCCCGACAAAGTCGAGCGTCAACCTTCGCGCGCCACTCATCAGCCACCCCCCAGTTGCCGTACACAGTTCCATTCGGACGGCGGCGGGGCGCAACGCCGGGCGGAGTCTACTCCTTTATTTTCATCGGTTCAACGAACGGTCACCCTCACGACGCGCGCACCGCGAAAATCACCGGTCACGGCACTGTGGGGATAGATGACGATGTCGTAAGCGCCACGCGCGAGGCCTTCGACCGCCAGGCTGAAGGACGCGCCCGTGAACTGCCCACCGAACAGCGCGCCAACGTCGTGGCGGCCGTCGCCGTACGCGGCAACACCGAGGAAGGTTGGTGGCGCGCCCGTCACCGGATGCGCCCACACGTGCACCGTATCGATGCCGGTGCCGTGCTCCGCGGCAAGATCGATCGCCCAGCCGGCGATCGTCAACGACGCATCCACGACGCCTGATCGCGGCGTGTCGATGGCGGCTTGCACCGAGGTGCCGACGACCGCGCGCACGCGCACCGGGACGCCGTCGGACGACGTCAGGAATGCGAGATGGTACGAGCCGAGAAACGCTGCGTCTGGTTGCCAATAGAAAATGCCGTGCTCCGCGTCGAGCGACGAACCCTGAGGCAGCGCGCGACGTTCGCCGTTCACGATCTGATACCCGGTGTAGATCGCATCGCGCTGCGGCAGGTGCACTTCGATCCGCTCGCTCCGCCCGATCGTGACCACGCGCTCACCCGCCAGGCCCGGATGAACGAACCTGCTGTGGAGGCCGCGACGCACTTCGACGGGCGCGTCGAAAAGCGCAGGTCCCCGCGCGATGCTCATCGCGGGGTCGTTCGCGAACGTCATCGATGCCGGGACGTCGGCCGTCGTGATCGCGCCGCCGCCGTTCAGCACGGCGAAGAAACGGCTGCCAATGCCATCGACCCGGCCGCAACTATCGGTCACCAGCCAGCCGATTTGATGCGTCCCATCTGCCAGCGCCGTCGTATCGATGTAGAAGGCGCCGCCTGCTCCACCGGCATTCGTAGATCCGGGAAATGCAGCCGCGATGTCCGGACGCAGATCGCCATAGCTCACCGGCTGCAACGGGCCGGAGTCGATCGACACCTGGACGCCAGCGGGCCCGATGGTACAGCTCGCCGCTGCCGCCGGCGTCAGCGCCCACCCGTAGTTCCAGAAGCTCGTGGTCATCAAGGCGCCGTAGGCGGGTGTGTCAATGGCGCCGAAGGGCTTGATCGCGAACGCGTTGTTGACGGTAATCGTCTTGCTGCCCAGTGTTCTGCTGTGGCCGTCGGCGTCGTACGCGACCGCGTGCAAGGTGAACGTGCCGTTACCGCGGTTCCACAAGCCCTGCGTCAACAGCAGGTAGCCCCATCCCGCCTGCGATGCTCGAGGCAGGGATTGATACGCTGCTTCGACATCCGGACGCGCGCCGCCGACGAAGAACGCATTCGCGACGAAGATCTTTCCCTGGCCCAACCCCGGGCCTACAAAGGGCGGCGTTGTTTCACCGCTGGCCACATCGCGCCAGATCTCCACGCGCGACACGCCGATGTCGTCGATCGCCCAACCGCTCACCGCAATCGATCCCGAGACGGTGGCGCCATCGACCGGCGTATCGAAGGCACCGAAGGGGGCGGTCGTTCCGGCTGTCGGTCGGATCGTAAGAGTCACCGGCACCGCGATTGACGCACCAGTCGCGGTCGCCACAATCGTGATCGCGCCAGTGAGCGAGGGCGCGCTACCGATCGCGTCACCCGGATTGACGATGCCCACCATCAGTTCGCCGGCTCCGGAGGCGGACGCCTGCGTCAGTTGCAGCCATGGCTGGTTCGCGGTGGCGGTCCAGGCGCCGGCCGCGCCGCCGAAGCTCACTCGCACACTCTGCGCCGCAGTCACGCTGCCTAACGTCGCGCCGGTTTTCGTTGCCGCGAATTGCAGCGCCGCCGGCGACGCGGTGATCGAACCCGGAAGCGCTCCTATTTTTCTCACAGAGCCCGAATAGACGACCAGGTACAGCTCGCCATCGGCGTCAACGCCGAACGAGCTGATGTTGCCGGGCGAGCCTAATGACGCCGTGTGTTCGATCGGCGTCTGCGCCACGGCGTCGCCTGTCACCGGATCGAGCGACAGGCCCATCGACCAGATCCGTCCGCTTACGAAGTCGGCGAAAAAATACCGGCCCACAAAGCCGGCCCCTAGCGACCGGCCACGATAGACGACGCCACCCGTCACGGAAGTTCCTGCGCTGCGAGGGTAGGTGTGGATCGGTTCGGTCAGCGGCTGGAACGCGGCCGGCAACGAGGTGATGTTGTCGCGGTTCCCTTCGCGATTGCGCCACCCGTAGTTCCGCCCGCCGCGACCGCTCGGCTCGTAATTGATCTCTTCAAGTGCGCCCTGGCCAACGTCACCCAGGACAAGGGCGCCGGTGCCACCGCGCGTCGGATCATCAAAACTGTACCGCCATGGGTTGCGCAGACCGAAGCTCCAAATTTCCCCGCGTGCGGCGATCGGGACGCCATCGAGGAAAGGATTGTCGGGCGGAATCCGATAACCATTTGGATCGCTATCGAGCACGTTCACGTCGATCCGGAGCATCTTGCCCAACAGCTCCTGCGGGTTCTGGGCGAGATGCTGCGGGTCATTGCCGGAGCCGCCGTCGCCCAGGGCGATGTACAGGTAGCCGTCGGGGCCGAAGGCGAGATGGCCGCCGTTGTGGTTGGCGAAGGGCTGGACGATGAACCGCGCGCCGGCGTTGCCGCCCCACCGCAGATCGAACCGCGACGCTGGATCCGCAACGAGCGGGTTGGACGACCGACGAAACCGGGCGATAACGGTATGGCCGTTGAGGTTGGTGAAGTTCACGTAGAAGCGTCCGCTCGAGGCGTAGTCGGGCGCGAACGCGAGGCCAAGCAGTCCACTCTCGCCGCCGGCGGTGATCACTGTCCGCAGATCGAGAAAATCGGTGGCGAGCACAACTCCGTTGCGCACCACGCGCACGCGGCCGCCTTGTTCGACGACGAGCTGAACGGTCGGATCCGTGGGATTCTGGACGAATGCAATCGGGGAAGAAAAGCCCGTCGCGTAGGCACTGGATGTGAGCTGTCCTTGTGCCGGGACTGCGCGCACCAGCACCAACAGGACGACGAGGTTGATCACGCTCTGTTTCGACCAGACGCCACGCATGGGTGCCCCCTGAGTGTCTCGATATCGAGGGGAGTCGATCGATCCACGTATGCGGCGTGGCGCACACCGCGAGTTGCCAGTCTTCTGCGAAGACCGGCGGCCTGATCTTACTGCACCGTGATGAGGAGGGTTGGCGAGGCGCCACCGGCAAGCGGCTACCTCATGGGTAGACAGGCTCGCCGGTGTGGATCATTGAGCTACTGCACCTTCACGCGGACAACCTTCGCGCCATGGAAGTCGCGGGCGACGGCACTATGCGGATAGACCACCACGTCGTACGTGCCAGGTGGGAGATGCGCGGTCAGGCTGAACGACGATCGTTCGAATTGAGTGCCAAACAGCGCGCCGATATCGGCCCTCGCGTCGCCATAGGCCGCGACGCCTAAGAAGATCGGGCCGCCGCCGGCCGCCGGATACGCCCACACGTGCACCGTGTCGATGCCGGTGCCGCTCGCCGCGGCTTCGTCAATCGCCCATCCAGCAATCACGACTGACCCGCGCACCGGACCTGGCTGCGGCGTGTCGATCACCGCCTGCACCGACGTGCCAACTACGGCACGCACGCGCACCGTGTCGCCATGGCTCGAGACGAACTCGAGATCCTGTGCGCCGAGGAACCCCGCCGCCGGCTGCCAGTAGAAGATCCCTTGCACCGCATCGAGCGACGAACCGAGCGGCAACGCCCGACGCGTGCCGTTCACCACCTGATAGCCGGTGTAGGTCGCACCATTCGTCGGCGGCAGCACCACTTCCACGCGCTCGCTCTGTCCGATCGACACCACGCGTGCGCCCGCAGGGCCTGGATACACCAGCGACGTGTTGAGGCCGCGTCGCACTTCAACCGGCACGCTGACAGTTTCCGCCCTTGCGGCTATTGCATTTGCGGCCGTTGAGATGACAGCCATTGAAGCTGTATCGGCCGCCGCCGTCACCGAACTGCCGTTCTGCACCGTGAAGAACCGGCTACCGATGCCCTCCGCGCGGCCGCAACTGTCCGTGACGAGCCAGCCGATTTGATGCGTGCCGTTGGCGAGCGTCGAGGTGTCGATGTAGTACGCGCCTCCCGCGCCGCCGCCATTGCTGAAGCCAGGGAACGCCCCGGCGATATCGGTGCGCAAATCGCCGTAGCTCACTGGCAGCAACGGACCTGAGTCGATCGACACTTGCACCCCGGCGGGTCCAATCGCGCAGTTCGGCGTCAGCGCCCACCCAAAGTTGTAGAAGGCTCCGGACACCGTCTGTCCGTA
>JALDXK010000336.1:0-6762 GCA_032155105.1 Acidobacteriota bacterium | reverse complement strand
TCCCCTCCGTAACCTGTCTCGCCGAAGCTTCAGCGGAGGCGGGCTCATTGGCGCGCATGACGAGCGTGCCGACAAGCAGCAAGAACGCCGCGCTCACGAGCCAGCTCCCCCGGGCCATCCCCGAAATATTACTCTCCGTGTCCTCCGTACTCCTCCGTGTCCTCGTCTGTATTGCCGTACAAAAAGATAGGGGCCCTAATCTTGGGCCCCTAGAGCCAGCGGCCTAGTCAGCCTGGCTCAAAAATCTTCCCACTTTCGCCAAAGGCTTCGGTGGGCAAGCCGCCTGCGCCCTTGGGGCCTCGGCGGGTAAGCAGGTTGACTCCTGTGGGGTTATGCCAACAACTCGCTCTCCTTAGAGCAAGCGACGTGCCGGATTTTCAACTGAGCCGAAAAGCGCGTTTGGGCCTGATTTCACCGGCTCAGTGACAAACACGACCGCCGAATCCAAGCGATTGAAAAAGTGTGCTTCGGGATGATGGATTCGTTTGAGGCGGATAAGCTTGGGGGACATGACCAACCCTTCCGTCACCTACGGCAGCTACCTCGCCGTCGACGAGCTTCTAGCCTTGCAGCGGCCGCGATCCGAGGGACCTGAGCACGACGAGATGCTCTTCATCGTCATTCACCAGGTCTACGAGTTGTGGTTCAAGCAGGTGCTGCACGAGATCGATCACGCGATCGTGCTTCTCGACTCGGCGGAAGAGCATCGCGTGCAGCACACCTTCAAGCGCATCCTCACTATCCTGAAGGTGCTCGTGGCGCAGCTGGACATCCTCGAAACGATGACGCCGCTGGAGTTCCAGTCGTTCCGCGCGCGGCTCGAAGCGGCAAGCGGCTTTCAGTCCGATCAGTTCCGCCAACTCGAGTTCGTGCTGGGCAGCAAGTCGCAGGCGGCGATCGATCGGTTTGCCGCCGGCACGCGCGGGCGCACCGCGCTCGAGGGGCGCTTCGGCAAGCCGACCTTGTGGGATGCCTTCCTCCGCTACCTGGCGCGTGAGGGTTATGCGGTGCCGCCGGCGTTACTGTCCCGCGACGTGACGGCGAAGATCGAACCGTCGCCCGAACTGCAGGCGACACTGATCGAGTTGTACCGGAAAGATCCGAAGAACGCGCAGATGTGCGAACGGCTCGTCGACCTGGACGAGGGCCTTCAGGAGTGGCGCTACCGGCACGTGAAGATGGTGCAACGCACCATCGGCGCGCGCATCGGCACGGGCGGATCGAGCGGCGCCGAATACCTCGCGAAGACGCTGATGACGCCGATCTTTCCCGATCTCTGGGAGATACGTTCGCGGCTATGAAGGTGGAAGGCCGTAGTTGCCAGTTGACAGTTGCCAGTTGAGTTTCCAGTTGCGTACTCTCCGTGTCCTCCGTCCTCCTCCGTGTCCTCGGAAAGATCTCCAATAAAAAAGGCGGGGGGCGCCGGCGTTTGCGCCCTCCCGCCTACTGACTCCCCCACAGGAGTCCCGAACTAAGTGCCTAGATAACCTACCAAAGGAAGCGGAAGCCGAGCCTGGCGGTCATCGGGGCCAGGATCGCTGATGGCTTCTGGTATCCGAGGCCGGTCGCGCGGCTGATCGTCTCCGACGCGTGGCTGTTGGTGATGTTGAAGACGTCGAGGAACAACCGCACCCGGGCGCGGTCGGTGATGGTCACCGTCTTCTCGGCGCGCACGTCGAACACCGTGACGTTGTCCTCGCGGTTGGAGTTCGACGGTTCGAGGTAGATGCCCGTCCCGGTGGCAGTCACGCCGGCCGGGAACGTCAGCGTACCGGTGCGCGCGTAGTTCACGCCCGACTGGTGACGCAGCACGGGCGAGAGGCGAATGCCCCACGCCGCGTCGTACGAGCCGCTCGCCTTGAAGTTCCACACGGTCCGATCCTCGGCGCCCGGCTGGTTCGGGTTCTGCGGATAGCCGTTCGGGAAATCGTTCATCCACGTATAGGCACCGCCGATCGACGCCGACCAGCGATTGCCGTAGCGCTTGTTGACCGCGGTCTCAAACGTCTTGTAGCGCGAGTACTGGGGCAGGTTCATCTCGACCTGCGTGGTCGGGAAGTTCGTGGCCGCGTTGGCCGAGGGCAAGCCGACCATCGGCAGCGCGCGATCATCCGCCGTGCCGCGCACGCCGTCGACGCCGATGTCGACGAAGGTGAAGGGCACGCCTTGCTGTTCGAAGACGTCGAGACCGCGGGTCGGGATGTAGAGCGAGATCAGATCGTCTTCGGTCTTGTAGACGAAGCCGCTCCGGAAGCCAAGGCTGTCGGTCAGTTGCTGCTCGAACCAGGCCGCGGCCTCGTGCGAGTACGGCGCCTTGATGTTGGGGTCGAGCCGCGTCGCGCCTTCGAGCGTGGCCGACTGCAGCGTGGTTTCCTCACCAAGCTGGTAGCGGCGGTCGCCATTACGGTCGGCCCACAAGTACGTCGCGGACTTCGTGCCCGTGTTCGGGTTGACGTCGCTCGGCACGCCCACGCCTGGGTTGTGCCAGTAGAGGCCGTAGTTGCCCTTCAGCACCGTCCTGCCGTCGCCGCGCAGGTCATACACCAGGCCGATGCGCGGCGCCACCACGTTCCACGTGAAGAGGTCCTGCTCCGCGAACGTCTTGGCCGGCACGGAGATGGGGCCGACCGTGGCCGCGAGCTGGTTCTGCTCCGGCAGCCAGCCGGAATACTGGTCCCACCGCACGCCGCCGTTGAGCGTCATGCGGCCGAACGACCACGTGTCGTTGAGGAACAGCGACAGCTGATCGAGTGCGTTTTCAGTGGTCAGGTGACCGTTGTCGTTGTCCTTGAGGCCGCCGACCTGCGTCGCCGTCGGGATGCGGAAGATCACCTGGTTGGACACGCCGTTGTTGTAGACGTGCTCGATGTCGCCGCCCACACCCTGCAGCACGCCAAACCACTGGTACTCCTTCAACATTTCGGCGCCCATCTTGAACGTGTGGCTGCCCTTCCCGGTGTCCAGGAAGTAGGTGGACGCGAAGTTCCACTGCTTGCGATCGCGATCGTTCTGGTTCTTCTGGTGCGAGCCGGTGATTTCGAGCGTGCCCGAGTCGCGGAAGTAATACGGCTCGGTGCCGTTGGTGATCTGCGGGAAGTAGTAGCCGAAGTCGCCGTAGCGCGCTTCGAGATACACCTTGTCGTTGACCGTGCCGTTCCATTCCGCTTTGTAGACCCAGCTGCCCGAGTCCTGGCGGTTGGTCGGTCCTTCGTCACGATAGGTGTAGGTGGCCTGCGGCAGCCGGTTCGGCTGAATCTTCTGGCCCCACTGGTAGTAGCCGACGATCTTGTGCTTCTGGTTCACCTGGTAGGTGCCCTTGGCCACGGCGTTCCAGAGTTTCGTGTCGAAGGTCTTGTCGAACGTGAAGTTCGGCTGCTGGATCGCGTTGAACTGCGTGCGATACGTGCCAAACCACCAGATCTTGTCGCGCTTGATCGGCCCGCCGACGTTGATCGCGGTGTCGTAGTAGCGATCGATTTCGTTACTGTGCTCGCGAATCGGCGAGTTGTTGAACGCGGTCGGCGCCGTGTACTCGTCCGGGATGTTCGACCCCTGGAGCGAGTTGTTGTACCAGTCGAGGTAGTACTCCCCGTTGAACTGGTTGCCGCCCGACTTGGCGATGAACTGGCTCTGCACGCCTGGATTCGGCATCTCGGCCGACTGACCCGTGGTGCCGAGGAAGACTTCCTCCAGCGACGAATAGTCGAAGTAGAAGCCGGCGCCGCCGGTGCCTTCGGTGGTGTTGATGCCCTCGATCAAGACACGCACCTGGCCGTTCATGCCGTAGGCGGTGTACCCGGTTTGCGTGCCGGCGCGATTGCCGCCCACGTCGATGCGGCCCATCATCACGGCCGGCGTAACCGCGAGCAGTGCCCACATGTCCCGGCCGTTCGGGATCGACTGCAGCTGTTCGAGCTTGAAGTTCTGCACCACGCGCGTCGCCGTGGTGTCGATCACCGGCGAGGCGCCGCTCACGGTCACCGTTTCCTGCAGCGTCGCGAGTGCGAGCTCGACGTTGACGTTCGCGGTGAAGCCGAGTGAGATCGAGATCGCGGAACGCTTCAAGCTGTTGAAGCCGGCGAGCTCAAAGGTCAGCTCATATTCGCCGGGAGGGATAGCGGGGAAACGATAGTTGCCGGTCTCCGAGGTGACCGCCGTCTGCGCGCCGAGCGCCGACGGGCTGGTTGCCGTGACCGTCACACCGGGCAGCACCGCGCCCTGGGCGTCGGTGACACGACCCTGGATGGTGCCCGTGCTGCTGGCGCCGCCGCCTTGCGCCAACGCGGACGTGGAGAGTGCGAGCCCGATCAGCAGGGTGAAAACCGCCGAAGTCAAACGCCTCATTCAATCCTCCTTGTGGGAGCCGAAAACGCAAACGAAAACGGAAGGACAAACCGAAAATCTGGGACACGATACGCCGCTTTCGGGACGATTCGCAACCTGAGGTTTTCAGCGGCGGGCTGACAGGGACGGACATATCACTCCATTCGTCCCACCTATCTCAGCCGCAGGAGGGCTCGGCGTACAAAAAAAGGGCGGGGTGCGCCGGCGTAGCGCCTCCCCGCCTTAACGACTCCCCCACAGGAGTCGAGGTCGATCTCTAGAAGATGAACCGGAAGCCCACCCGCGCCGTTCTCGGAGCGAGAATCGCCGACGGCTTCAGGTAGCCCAAGCCAGTCGCGCGGCTGATCGTCTCGGACGCGTGGCTGTTGGTGATGTTGAACAGATCGAAGTACGCCCGGAGCCGGAGCCGATCGGTGAAGCTGAAGCTCTTCTCCGCGCGGACGTCGAACACCCAGATGTTGTCTTCGCGGTTGGAGTCGGCCGACTCGGCATAGGCCGTACCCGTCGCCGTGCAGGCGCAGGCCGCCGGCGCCGAAATCGCCAGCGTGCGCGCGAAATTCACGCCCGACTGGTGGCGCAGCACCGGGGAGAGGCGGATCCCCCAGGCCGCGTCGTAGGAGCCCGACATCTTGAAGTTCCACAGGCTGCGGTCATCGAGTCCCGGCTGATTCGGGTTCTGTGGATAGTTCTCGGGGTAGTTCGACTGGATGGTGTAGCCGAAGCCCGCCGAACCCGACCAGCGGTTGCCATAGCGCTTGTTGGTCGAGACCTCGAAGGTCTTGTACTCACCGCTCTGCGGCGTGTTCATCACGACCTGGTCGGTCGGGAAGCTGGCGGCCTGGGCGTTCGGGAAGCCGAGCATGGGGACCACGCGGTCGTCAGACGTGCCCGCGCGGCCGTCCACGCCGATATCGGTGTAGTTGAACGGCACCGTATAGGCGTCGAGGCCTCGGCCCGGCTGGTAGGTCCGGATGATGTCGTCTTCCGTCTTGAAGACGAACCCGGCGCGCACGCCCATCGTGTCGCTGAGCTGCCGCTCGATCCATGCGCTGGCTTCGTGCGTGTACGGCGCCTTGATGTTCGGATCGAGGCGCAGCGCGCCCTCGAGGGACGCCGCGGTGCGGGTGACTTCTTCGCCCTTCTGCCAGCGCTGATCGCGGTTGGCGTCGTTCCAAGTGTAGGTGGCTGACTTCGACGCGGTGTTCGGGTTTGCATCGCCGGCCACGGCAACGCCCGGGTTGTGCCAGTAGAGGCCGTAGTTCGCCTTGATCACGGTCTTACCGTCGCCGGAGACGTCGAAGGTCAGGCCGATACGCGGCGCGGCGACGTTCCACGTGTAGAGGTGGGCCTCGGGGAAGGTCTTCGCGGTCACGAGGCTGGCCAGTTCAGGGAACTGTGGTGCCCACGCCGACAGCGAACCCGCCAACTGCTCCTGCTCGGGCGACCAGCCATGGTAGCGGTCGTAGCGGAAGCCGGCGTTCACCGTTGCGCGGCCCAACGACCACGTGTCGTTCATGAACAGGCCGAACACGTCGAGCGCCGATAGCGACATTAGCTCCTCGTGCGCGCTCAGCTTGCCGGCGTCGTTCGCCGTTTGGAAGTAGAACACGACGGTGTTCGAGTTGCCGTTGTTGTAATTGTGGCTGATGTTGCCGCCACGCTGCTGCAGGTAGCCTTCCCACGACCGTTCCTTCAGCAGCTCGCCGCCGAACTTGAACGTGTGGCTGCCCTTGTTGGTGTCGAGGAAGTAAGTGGCCGCGCCCGTGTACTGCTTGCGGTCGCGATCGAGCTGCCAGATCTGGTGCGCGCCTTCCGAAATGGCGCGGCCGGTGTCGTTCCAGAAGAAGTTGTCGGAGCTGTTGGTGAGCAGCGGGAAGTAGTAGCCGAAGTCGCCGTACCGGGCCTCGACATACAGCTTGTCGTTGATCGTCCCGTTCCATTCACCCTTGTAGACCCAGCTGCCCGAGTCCTGCTTGAACGTCTGCTCCGGTGAGGCGTAGGTATACGACGCGAACGGCAGGCGGTTCGGCTGTTCCTTCTGGCCCCATTGGAAGTAGCCGATCAGCTTGTTCTTCTGGTTCATCTGGTAGGTGCCCTTCACCACCGGGTTCCACAACTTGGTGTTGAAGGTGCCGTCGAACTGGAAGTTGGGCTGCGCCACCGCGTTGAACTGCTCGCGATAGGTCCCGAAGATCCACGCCTTGTCCTTGACGATCGGACCGCCGACGTTGATGTCGTGATCGTAGTAGCGATCGATCTCATTGCTGTGCTCGCGGATCGGCGAGTTGTTGAACGCCGTCGGCACGGTGTACTCGCTGGGAATGTTCGAGCCCTGCAGCGCGTTGTTGTACCAGTCGAGGTGATACTCGCCCTGGAACTGGTTCGAGCCGCTGCGCGCGATGAACTGCGACTGCACGC
>JALDXK010000335.1:0-6773 GCA_032155105.1 Acidobacteriota bacterium | reverse complement strand
CTTGAACAGTTGCGCGGCCTTCTCGAAGTCCGCCTGCGCCTTCGCGAACTGCCGGATCGTGATGTAGCGGTGGCCGCGGTGGCGATAGAGCTCCGCATTGTCGGGATGAAGCTCGATGCCTTTCGTGAACATCGCGATCGCATCGTTGAATCGCCACAGGTAGCCGAGCCGGCGGCCGACCCAGATGATCGCCTCCGCATCCTTTGGGTTCGTCGCGAGCGCTTTCTCCGCTTGTGCGAGGTCGGCCTCGAGCCGTTCCTTGTTGGGGAGGTTGGTCGGCACGAACAGCGGCGTCCCCGCGAGCGAGGTGGCTTCGGGCTTCGCTGTTTGCGCGGCGCTCGCCGAAGGCGTCAGCGTGAGCGCAGCGAACGTGGCGGTGGCGATTGCGAGTCGAATCATGAACGGTCTCCAGATGCGGCTTTGGTCTCTTCCTCGTCGAGCAACCCGGGTTGCCTGGGCAGGTCGAGCTTGCGCGCCACGGTCTCGAGCGGATCGACAATGGGGATTTCCTTCCCACTGCCGGCGCCGAGTTCGCGGAACCGGCGCGCTTTCACGAATACGTTGTTCTCGAACGAACCGATCACCTTGTTGAAGGTGGCGAAGGTGCCGTCCATTCGCTTGCGCAGGTCCTCGAGGTGTTCGGCCAGCGTCGCCACGCTCTCGTGCAGCGTGCGACCCAGGCGGCTGATCTCCTCGGCGTTGATTGTCAGCCGCTCCTGCCGCCATCCGAAGGCGGCCGCCCGCAGCAGTGCGATTAGCGTGAGAGGACTCGCGATCAGCACGTTCTGCTTGACGCCGTAATCGATCAAGGACGAATCGCGCTCGAGCGCCGCCATGTAAATCGCCTCGGCCGGCAGGAACAGCACCACCAGTTCGGGTGACGCCGGCAGCGCGTCCCAGTACGACTTGGCGCCGAGCTTGGTGACGTGATCCTTCACCTGGCGCACGTGATCGGCGAGCTTGCCGCTGCGAATCCCGTCTTCCACGGCCCCCTGCGCATCGAGGAACGCTTCGAGCGGCGCCTTGGCATCGACGACGATCGAGCGGCCGCCGGGGAGGTTGATGGTCATGTCGGGCCGCAGGCGTCCGCCTTCCGTGAAAATGGTCGGCTGCTGATCGAAGTCACAGTGCTCGAGCATGCCGGCCAGCTCCACGACCTTGCGCAGCTGCACCTCGCCCCACTGGCCGCGTACGCCCGGCGAGCGCAGCGCGCGCACCAGGTTCTGCGTTTCCTGCTGGAGCTGTTGTTGCGTGTGGCCGACCAGGTTGATCATCGACCGCATGCTGGCGCTGTCGTCGATGCGGGTCTTCTCGACCTCCTTCAGCTTCGCGTCGACCTGTTGCAGCGTGTCTTTGATCGGCGTGACCAGCGTGCCAAGCTCCTGCTGTCGCCGCGTGAGATCGATGGCCGCTTCGCGATGGACGTTGCCGATCTTCTGATCGGCAAGCTTCAGAAACTCATCCGTGGTTGTTTTGAGCGTGGTTGAGGCGAGAGCCTGAAACGCCTCGCGGAGTTCTGCCTCGTTGGAAGCGCGGCTCCGCGACGCAAGCAGCCAGCCGGCGGCGAAGCCGGTGGCCAGGGCGGCAACCACGGCGATGGTGAATTCCAATGGTTCCGAGTGTAACCCGGATTGAATTGCCTCCAGCCGTGTGAGAGGCTTCAGCCCATGACGACCCACGCGCGCGCGTCGCTCTCATGCCTGTTGTTGCTGGTGGCTGCCGGCACGTCAATCAGCACGCAGGGCCCGTCGTTGGGCCCGGTGCTCGCCGAGCCGGGCATCGCGCCAGATGGCCGCGAGGTCGCGTTCGTCTCGGGAGGCGACATCTGGACGGCGCCGCTCGGTGGCGCATCGCCCGCGGTGGCGCGCCTGCTGGTATCGCATCCGGCGACCGAATCGAGACCGATGTATTCGCCCACCGGTCAGGCGGTGGCGTTCGTGTCGAATCGAACCGGCAACGGCGACCTCTACGTGCTGACGTTCGCCGACGGGATGCTCACCCGGCTGACCTTCGACGATGCGCCGGAGATGCTGGATGGCTGGTCGCGAGATGGCACGTCGCTCTTCTTCTTCATGAACACGCGCGACATCTCCGGCATGAACGATGTGTTCCGCGTGCCCGTCGCCGGCGGCACGCCGATGCCGGTCACCAACGAGCGCTACACGAACGAGTTCTTCAGCGCGTCGGCGCCCGATGGCCGGTCCATCGCATTCTCCGCGCGCGGCAACGCCTCTGGCCAGTGGTGGCGGAACGGTCACAGCCATCTCGATCAATCCGAGATCTGGGTCGCTGCGGAGGGCGTGCCCCCGGCCTCGCGCTACAAGCGGGTCGTCGAGC
The DNA here is from genome assembly GCA_032155105.1 of Acidobacteriota bacterium. GTDB lineage: Bacteria > Acidobacteriota > Vicinamibacteria > Vicinamibacterales > UBA2999 > 12-FULL-67-14b. Next base: position 4,436 of record JALDXK010000335.1, on the reverse strand, counting down.
GCGGCGCGAAGGCGCTGTGGCCGATGTGGGCCGCCGACGGCAAGGGCCTGTTCTACATGTCGGACCGCGGCGGCGCCGAGAACATCTGGCAGGTGGCCATTGACGGCACGTCACGGCCGATCACGAAGTTCGCGAAGGGACGCGTGTTGTGGCCGAGCATCACTGCCGACGCGCGCACGATCGCGTTCGAGCGTGACTTCGGCGTGTGGACGCTGGACACGGCCAGCGGCCGCACGGCCGAACTGCAGGTCGAGCTGCGCGGCGCGCCCGCCACGCCTCCGGTCGAGCACCAGCGATTCACCAACCAGTTCAGCGACCTGTCGCTCTCGCCCGACGGCAAGAAAGTCGCGTTCATCGTCAGGGGGGACGTCTTTGCCGGGTCGGCAAAGGATGGCGGCGATGCCGAGCGCATCACCGTGTCGCCGGCGCGCGAGCACGGCGTGACGTGGGCGCCGGATAGCCGCCGGCTGTTCTACGTCTCGAACCGCGAAACGCAGCAGCAGCAACTCATCCTCTATGACCTCACCTCGCGGCGCGAGACCGTTCTCGTGACGAGCGCCGAGGAACTGGGGGCGCCGGTAGTGGCCCCCGACGGAATGTCGGTGGCGTTTGTCGAAGGGCGGCAGTCGCTCAAGCTTCTCGCGCTCGACGCGCAGCAGCCGCGGGTGGTGGCGCAGGGATTCCTGCCGGGAGGCGGCCGCATGGCCTGGTCGCCCGACAGCAAGTGGGTTGCCTATGTGATGGTGGGGCCGCGTGGCTTCGCCAACGTCAACGTGGTGCCGGCCGCGGCCGCGGCGAAACCGGCGCCCACGCAGGCGGTCAGCGCGCTTGCCAACTTCAACACCGGTTCGCTCGCGTGGTCGCCGGACGGCACCTTTGTGACGTTCGTGACCGGCCAACGAACCGAGCCGCATCAGGTGGCGCGCGTCGACCTCGTGTTGCGCACGCCGAAGTTCCGCGAGGATCGCTTTCGGAACATGTTCGAGCCCGAATCGCCGCCAACGGTCACGCCCGCACCCGTTGCACCCGCCGCACCCGTTGCAGCCGCCGCACCCGCTGCACCCGTTGCGCCCGCGATCATTTTCGACGACATCCGCCGCCGGTTGAGCCTGCTGCCGGTTGGTCTCGATGTCCAGGATCAGGTGATGAGCCCCGACGGCAAGTCCCTGTTGATCACCGCGACCGTTGCCGGGCAGACCAACCTCTACACCTACTCGATCGACGAGCTGTCTCGCGAACAGGCCGTGGCCCGCCAACTCACGTCGACGCCGGGTAACAAGGCCGACGCGCAATTTTCGCCCGACGGCAAGGAAGTGTATTTCCTCGAGGCGGGCCGGCCGCAGTCGATCACCGTCGAGGAGCGCCGCGTGCGCGGTCTCGATCTCACCGCGGAGATGGACGTCGACTTCGCGCGCGAGCGGCCGGTGGTGTTCCAGCAGGCGTGGCGGATGTTGAACGACAACTTCTTCGACGCGAAGCACAACGGCGTGGATTGGGCAGCCGCGCGCACCGCCTATGGCGCGCGTGTGCAGCACACCCGCACGCCTGACGAGATGCGCCGTGTGACGCAGTTGATGATCGGTGAGCTCAATGCGTCGCATCTTGGCTTCGCGGCGCCGGCGGGCTCGGCGGCGCCGCCGTTCACCGGACGGCTGGGTGTCCGGTTCGATCCCGACGAATACGCGAAGAGCGGCCGGCTCCGCATCAGCGAAATCCTTCCGCTCGGTCCGGTTGCGGTGACCGGCGCCGTCAAGGCCGGTGACGTGATCGTCTCCGTAGAAGGGCGCCGCCTCACCGCGTCCACCAACATCGACGAGGTGCTCCAGCACACCATCGGCAAGCGCGTAGTGCTCGGCGTGGTGAGCGACGGGAAAGCTGAACGCGACGTTGCGGTGCGTCCGGTGAATCTCGGTACCGAGAAAGGGCTGCTGTATCGCTCGTGGGTCGAGGCCAACCGTTCGCTGGTGGCGAAGCTCAGCAACGGCAGGCTCGGCTACGCGCACATGATCGACATGGGTGCGCCGTCGCTCGAGCAGCTGTTCATCGATCTCGATGCAGAGAACCACGGTAAGGACGGCGTCGTGATCGACGTCCGCAACAACAACGGCGGCTTCGTCAACGTCTATGCGATCGACGTGCTCGCGCGCCGCAGTTACTTCGACATGACCCGCCGCGGCGACACGCGCGTGCCGTCGCGATCGATGCTCGGCCAGCGCGCGCTCGAGCGGCCGACCATCCTGCTGACCAACCAGCACTCGTTGTCGGACGCGGAGGACTTCACCGAAGGCTACCGGTCGCTGAAGCTTGGCAGCGTGGTCGGCGAGCCCACCTCGGGGTGGATCATCTACACCTCGAACGTGCCGATGATGGACGGCTCGATCCTGCGCGTGCCCGGCACGCGCATCACCGCGAGCGACGGCACCGACATGGAGATGCACCCGCGCCCGGTGGACGTGCCCGTGACGCGCGCGCTCGGCGAGGCCGCCCAGGGCCGCGACACCCAGATCGAAACGGCCGTCAAGGAGCTGCTGGCCCAGCTCGATCGGCGCGGCACCCAGCGTCGATGAGGCTTCGCCGCTGATTACCGATTCGTCAGCCAACCACCAAAGTCGTCAGTACCCGGGGGTGCACTGGCCCCGGATATTTTCGCTAACTGGTTGGGATGCTTCGGGTTAGCATACCGGCGGCACAGCCATACATTTCTGGAAGGGCCGTTGCACCAATGGATCGAGTGCTCTCAACTGTCACACCCCCCGCGACGGTCACCGACGGGTTCGGACAGCGACTGACCGGCACCGACTCCGAAACCGGTGAACAGGTCGAGTTGCTCGAATTTGCACCAGCGATCGTCGAACACGAAGGTTTTGTGGCCACGCTCGCCGAGCGCGTGGCGCGGTTCGCGTCGGTACGTCACGCGTCGTACGTTCACATGCGGCGGCTCGATCGACCGGCCGGCGATCGCCTCCAACTGGTGTCCGATCTCACGCAGGGCTGGCGGCTCTCGGAGATGCTCGAGGAATCCGCCGCCGCCAGCATTCCGATCGACATCACGGTGGTGATTGCGCTGCTGCGGCAGTTGCTGCCGGCGGTGGCGTTGTTCAGCCGCCACAATCGCGAGGCGGCGATCGGCGTGCTGTCGCCGCATCGCCTGATCGTCACCCCGCAATCGCGCCTGGCGATCGCGGAGTACGCGTTCGGCCCCGCGGTAGACAAGCTCAATCTCGGGCGCGACAAGCTGTGGCGCGAGTTCCGCGTCACCATGCCGCCGTCAGCCGGCTTGCCGCGGGCCAACCCGCGCGCCGACGCCAACGCGATCGGCGTGGTTGCGTTGTCGCTGCTGCTCGGCCGCTCGCTCGATCTCGACGAGTATCCGGGCGAGCTGCAGGCGCTCGTCGACAGCGCGCACGAGCACCGCGACGGCGAGGCCGCACCGCTGTCGCCGTCGTTGGCGACCTGGCTGTCACGCGCGCTCCAATTCGATCCGAACACGGCGTTCCAGACGGTGTCGGCAGCGCAGGTCGCGTTCGAGAGCGTGCTTGCGACGAACCGTTCGTACGTCACCACCTCGCCGACGTTCATCGAGTGGGTGTCGCGCATCGGCATCACGATCGAGAACAAGCGGCCGCAACCGCCCACGCCTGAACCGGAATCCGCCTCCGCTCGCGAAACGTCCAGCGAGCTACGCGATCACGGCGGACCAGCGCCGGTAGTCGTCGCCGAGCCTGAGCCTGAGCCTGAACCCGAACCGGTGCCGGAGCCGGTGGAGGTGGTCGAACCGGAACTCATTGCCGTGGCCGAAGCGCCGGTCGAGGAAGAAGTCAACCTCCTCGAGGCGATCGAGGAGCAGCCCACTGCTGTCGAACCGGCTCCTGAACCCGAGCACATCGCGGAGGCCGAGCCTGAACCTGTTGAAGAACCGGAGCCCGAGCCCATAGCGGCGGGAGAAGTCGAGTCCGAGCCGGAGCCGGAACAAGAGCCGGAACCAGAACCGGAACCAGAGCCGGAACCAGTCAGGCGCGCGCCTTCGCGAATCGAGGACGATCCGGTCGCGCTGCAGTTGCTGACCTACAAGCCGAAGGACCTCGTCCATCCTGTGGCGCCGGAGCCGGACCCCGAACCTGTTGCCGAAGAGCCGCAACCGGAAGAAGAACCAGTACCGGAAGAACCGCGCTACACACCGCCGCCCGCATACGCACGCGAAGAAGCGCCGCAACCACGGCGGTACGAACCGGCAGGATACGCGCGTCCGGAACCGATCGAAGCTCCGCACACCAATGACGAGCCGCAGGAAGCCGCACCGGTGGCGTACGCGCCGGTCGGGGCACCCGCCGCACCGGTCGCACCCGTCGCATTCGATGCACCCGCCGAGGCGAAGAGGAATCCGCTGGTCCTGGCGCTTGCGGGCGTCGTGATCGTGTTGTTGGGCGTGATGGGGT
>JALDXK010000334.1:0-6789 GCA_032155105.1 Acidobacteriota bacterium | reverse complement strand
GCGCAACCCCGTCATGAACTCCTCGCGCGACCGCGCGCCGGGCACTTCCGTCCAGGTCAGGCCGATGCCGCGCCCGGTGTGCGAATCGCCGCCGCCCAGCGTGTGCTTGCCGGTGGCCGCGGCCAGGCACATCGCGGTCCGGTTTTGCGACGGCATTCGCGTGCCGTTGATCACTTCGAGCCCGTCGACCCACGGCAGCACCGCTGCCAGATGGGCCGCCGTCAACGGGCCGTTGATGCCCGAGGCCACGTGATTCAGCGACGTATAGATATCCTGTTGATGCAGGTACGGCATCAGTTCGCGCACGTCGAGCCGCAAGCGGTCGATCTCGGCGTGTTGCGCCGGCGTGATGTCGAGCACGTTGAGGTGGACGCACAGCTCGGCGTCGGGAAATTCGGCCGTGACTTCGCAGCCAACGATCACATCGCTGCGGTCGTTGTCGAGCAGCGACAGCGCGCCGCTGATCTGATCGTGGTCGGTGATCGTCACCAGATCCATGCCGCGGCGCTTCGCCGCCTGGTACACGCTGTGGGGCGTGCTGTAGCACTCGCGCATGAAGTGGTTGAACGGGAAGACCGTGGCGCGGCCCGAGTGTGTGGAGTGGACGTGGGAATCTAGCTTCACACTTACCTCGCTTTCCGTAAGGCAGAATGACCTAACGCCGTAACGAATCTGTGGCTTACGGTTGTCGGCAGCGAAACTTTTTCACTGTCGCACGTCAAGATGCGCGGTGTCCTTGGGCCGATGGTGAAGCAGCTCTGACACGAAGTTGCGAACGTAGAGGCGAAATACGGCCCCCTTCCCCATCGCGTTGTAACGTCGGGCTGACGTGAAGAGATAACAGTCGTAGCGCAACGCGACGTTGCCGATCCGCGACAGCCGCCGCCCAAGGTTGGTGTCCTCGCCGTGGAACTCGATCGACGTATCGAAGCCGCCGATGCGATCGAGCGCCTCGCGCCGCACCGCGAAGTTGCCGCCGTAAAACACCACGCCGATGCGCAGGATGTACTTCACGAGCACGTGGGTCGCGGGACCGAGCGTCACGTCGTAGGCGCGGAGCAGCGTGCGGCCCCACCAGTCCCAGTCGTAGAAGCGATAGTTGCCCGACAGCGCGAGCAGCGACCGGTCGCGGGTGAAGCGATCCTCGATACGGGCCAGCCAGATCAGTGGAGCGCGGCAATCGGCGTCGACATACACGAGCAGATCGCCGCGCGCCTCCTGGCGGCCGCGCTCGCGCGCGATCACCAGTCCTTTGCGCGGTTCGTCGACCACGCGCACCCCGGGCACCGCGCCGGCAATCGGGCCGGTCCCGTCGGTGCTGGCGTTGTTGATCACGATCACTTCGTCGGGTGAGCGGCTCTGCGCGAGAAGGGAATGCACGCAGGCCGCGATGTATCGCTCTTCGTTGTGGGCACAGACGATGACACTGATGGTCACTCTGGAGCTTCAGCTTGGGGCCCAGTCGTAACGATCGCCCGGCGGCAGCGCAACGGGACCGTTAACTCAACAGCAGCAATGATCGCGCGACAACTCCTGGGAACCGGTCCGATCCGCGTGTTGGTAACCCAGAATTAACGCCTCAAATCTTCAAACTGTGAAATTACGGCGCAAAACACGACGAAAAGGCGCGTCTGCGACGATTCTGACACCCTAACTGACACCCCGACGGCATGGATCGTCGGATTTGGTGTCACGCTTTCGCCTTCAGGAGGCGGTCCATCCGCGCAGCGGCACCCGCCGTCATGTCCGGCACCAGGTGGCCGTAGATGTCGCTCGTGGTGGAGATCTGCGCGTGGCCGAGGATACGGCTCACGTCGAACAGCGGCGTGCCGTCAGCCAGTAGCAACGTGGCCGCCGTGTGGCGCAACGCGTGGAACCGAGTGGCGGTCAGGTCGGCGCTGGCCAGTGTCGCCTTCAAGACCCTGCGGACGACGCCGGGGTGCAGCATGGTGCCCTTCTCGCTGGTGAAGACGAGGCGATCGGTGTCGCCTTCCCACTCTGCCCCGGCACGCAATCGCGCCTCTAGTTGAGCCTTGCGACGAGCCTTCAGGGCGCTGATCGCGAGGGCGGGTAGCGTCAGCGTGCGCCGACTATTCGCGGTCTTCAGTGGCGAGAGTTCAAGCAGGCCCATCCCGAGCGCCTGCACCTGCTGGCGTACCTTCAGCGTTTCGGCGGCGAAGTCGATGTCGTCCCACGACAACCCCGACACTTCGCCTATACGCAGTCCGAGCGACACCGACAGCACGAACATCCCGCCGAGCGGGTGATTGCCGGCGAACCCGATCAGCTTGCACGCCTGCTCCGCCGTCAGCGGCGTGGCACCCTGATGCACCACGGCGGGCACCTTCACCAGCTGCGCGGGATTGAACGTCATCACGCGCTGCTTCATCGCCCACTTTAAAGCCGAACTCAGCACCTTATGCGCCAGCACGATCTTCTCGCGTGGCTTCTCGGCCGTGGCGGAGTTGATCCATCGTTGAATCTTCACGGGCTTCAGTTGCTCAAGGCGAACGGTCCCGAGCGATGGGACAATCCACTGATCGATCGCGAGTTTGTAAACGCGCTGTGTGCTCGGTCGCCAGTCGTCAAGGTGCGTCTTGTACCAGTCGTTCAGCCAGGACTTAACCGTGGGCGTGGAACTGGTGAGCAACTCGCCGCCCACCGATCGGCCGAGGAGCGCATTCAGCTTCTTCCCTGCCGCCTCTCGTGTCGCGCCGTAGGCGAACTTGCGTAGACGGCGGCCGTTCTCGTCACGCCCTAGATCAACTCGCGCTTGCCATCTGCCATCGGCACGCTGCGTGATCGTGCCTTCACCGCGTCCGCGTCTTTTTGCCATCCCTGCCTCCCTTCTTTGTCTTCACCTTGGTTGCCTTGCTCTCCTTGAATCTTTTGAATCTGTTCCGGCTCGCGCATGCCGGCGTGCAGAACTTTTGACGCGGGTCTTCGATAACAAACAGACGCCCGCACTCGCCGCAGATCTCAACCGGATGTTCGTCAGACAACGCGAGCGTGAGGCTCAGGTAACAGGTTTCTAAGAGGGTTTCCGCTTCGATGCCCACGGACCACATCCCAACAACCTGAATTGCGCTGTCGGCGAAGCCCCGCAGGTAGACTTTGGGTGTTGCACTGGCTAGGCCGCCAGACAGCATGCTGGCGACGTTGGCGCTCGCGTGCAGGAGGATTGACCTGTCGCTGAGGGAGTCGGCTAGTTGCAGCTCAGAGCGAAGATGATCCATGGAAGGCTCGTCGCCGCCCGCCCCCTTCCGCACCAAGATGGCGGTCTGAGCGATGGAACGCAACTCGGTGGCGGCCGAAAGGATGTCCGCTATCGGTTCGCGCTTCTCCTCGGGGCGGTAGAGTCCCTTTACCGTCTCGACTTTCCACCCAAGCCCAGACGATGATCGAAGCAGGCCAAATCGAGTGACGAAGTTCGCCGCATCATCGGATGTGTGAACGTTCGCAAGTTCAATCCCGAGCGTGGGTTCGTTGATTGGTGCATACGTAGAAGTGCAAGTCATCACGACCATATCGCCATCGAGCCACGCAGGGCCGCGTAGCCACTGACGCGTGAAATAGCCGCCTACTAGTGCCGCCTGACTTCCCTTCGGGGTGCCTTTTGGTAACGCCATGACGGCAACGGTATCACAATTCCAAACGCCAAATCTACAGTTGAACGGTAAATACGTTTGACAGCGTTGTCCATGTGGTCTACATTTAAGGAATGCAACAGAAAGAAACCCGCTTACTCCTTCGGCCCGTTGAGGCCGCCGATGCACTTGGTGTCTCCCGATCGCGAGCGTACGAACTGATCGCACAGGGAAAAATCCCGAGCGTGCTCGTCGGCTCCAGCCGACGGGTGCCCGTAAAGGCCTTACAGGCATGGATTGACGAGCAGACGAACGCCGGTCAAGAGCAACCCTGAACGCGGTGATGCTTACCACCGCAGTAAGTAGGGTGTTGGACAAGTTGCCCAGCGCCAAGCGCACGCCTAACGGCTGGATGGCCCGGTGTCCCGCCCACAAGGACAGCACGCCGAGCCTCAGCATCGCAGCAGGCGACAACGGCGGTGCGGTGCTCAACTGTCTCGCCAACTGCACCACCGAATCGGTCGTGCAGGCGATCGGCTTAGGCATGGCCGATTTGTTCCCGCCGAAGGAGACGCGCACCAAGAAGCACGTCGTGGCCGAGTATCCGTATCACGACGAGCAGGGTACGCACTTATCCACGAAGGTTCGCTACGCGCCGAAGGGCTTTAGCCAGCGTCGAGCCGACGGCCAATGGTCCATGAAGGGCGTGCGGCGGGTGGTATACCAACTGCCACAGCTCCGCGGTCACGACGAGGTGTTCGTCGTCGAGGGCGAGCGGGACGTGGACAACCTCTGGAAGTTGGGCCTACCTGCCACCTGTAACGGCGAGGGCGCGGGCAAGTGGACGACCGAGCACGCCACGCAACTAGTGACGATGGGCGTCAAGTCCGTCAGCGTCATCCCCGACAACGACACCGCAGGCCGCCTGCACGCCCAGGACGTGGCGCGTAGCTGCACGGCCGCCGGCATCGAGGCGCGGATCTTGGCGCTGCCCGGACTGCCCGAGAAGGGCGACGTCAGCGACTGGTTGGCGGCTGGCGGCACGAAGGCCGAGTTGACGCAGATGGCGACGGCAGCCCCGAACTGGACCACCAGCACCGCGGTCAGCAATGTGATGGTGGTGCCGATCGCGTCCGACGAAGAGCAGGAGTTTACGCGCAACGAGAAGGGCAAGATCGACAAGGACTCGCTCGACAACATCCGCTTGGCATTGGTGAAGATGGATGTCAAGCCGTCGTTCGATGAATTCTCCCGCGAAGTGCGACTCAACGGCGATCGACTAGACGACTCCGCCGTGAATCGCTTGTGGGTCGGCATCAACGACATGTTCGAGTTCCGCCCGACGCCGGACACCCTCTACAGGCTGATCGAAGCCGAGGCGTACAAGAACAAAGTTCACCCGGTTCGGGATTACCTCGCCTCGTTGTCGTGGGATGGCCGTTGCCGGCTGGGTTCATGGCTCACCACCTACGCGGGCGCGAACGGCTCCAGGTATGTCGGCGCGGTGGGCAGTTTGGTGCTGATGGCCGCGGTCAGGCGCATCCGGAAGCCCGGTTGCAAGTTCGACGAGCTCGCCATCCTTGAGGGCGCGCAGGGCACCGGGAAGTCTTCGGCTATTCGGATCTTGTGCGGGAATGACGCGTGGTTCTCCGACGACTTGCCGTTGGGGGTGGACTCGAAGCAGGTAATCGAGCGCACATCGGGCCGCTGGATCGTTGAGGCCGCGGAACTACACGGCAACCGCGGCAAGGAAGCGGAGCAGATGAAGGCGTTCTTGTCGCGCCAGAGCGATGGCCCGGTGCGATTGGCGTATGGACGCCTGCCGGTCACGGTGGATCGTCAGTTCATGCTGATCGGCACCACGAACACCAGCATCGCCTACCTGAAAGACATGACGGGATCACGGCGGTTCTGGCCGGTGGCGACCGGGCAATTCGACCTCGATGGGCTAGCACGCGATCGCGATCAGCTCTGGGCCGAAGCTGCCGCACGTGAAGCATCTGGCGATGACATTCGCCTCGATCCTGCACTTTGGGGTGACGCCGCAGAGCACCAGGAAGACCGCCGCGCCGCCGATCCGTGGGAAGAGATCCTTGAACCACTACTTGAAGGTGACGGCATTGTGACCGTCGAGCACGTGCCGGTGTCTGCCATCTGGACGGAGCTCAATCTTGAAGGGAAGCACCGAGACAACCGCTACGCAGATCGGATCGCGGCCATCGTTCAGCGGTATGGCTTCACCAAAAAGAAGCCGATTCGAGTGGACGGCGGTAAGCCGCAGCTGTGCTGGTTGAAGGGCGGTTCGGAATGACCGTTCTGAGCGTTATGAGCGTGGTTACAAGCATCCGTCACTTTTCCGGCCTTGTTATGAGCGTTATGAGCGTTATGAGCACTCTAAGAGATTGCAGCTACGGACGCCCTGAGAGACGGAACACCCTTAGAGGCCTTAAGGGAACCGCTCCAAACACTCATAACGCTCATAACAGGGCCGGAAACGCGAGGACCGCTCGTAACAACGCTCATAACGCTCTTAACGGAGCTAGGCCGTGAGTTACCGGCTTGTCTTTCTTCAGCACGGCATGGTCGCGCCAAAGGCCGCCTTCGATCTGGTGCTCTACCTGGAACAGAAGGGCATCACGTTGACCATCGACGGCACCGACGTTCTCGTCCACGGTGACGATTTTCAGCGACAGGACATCGAGGCGCTGGGCCGGATGAAACCGTTCGTGCTCCTGTTGCTGCAGTACATCGCGGACGACAGGCACCTGCACAACAGCACGATCCCCGCGCCCGAGATGGGCCCGATCGTCGTCAGGAAGGTGTCATGAATCGTCGCCTACATCGCGGGAGGGTGTCGCGCCTGTTTCCCGACAAGCAATACGGGTTCATCCGCCTCTCGGTCGTCCACGCTGACGTCTTTTTTCATGAGACTGAGGTGCTCGATGATCGCCACCTGCGTCTCGGTGATTGCGTGGAATTCACAGTCGCGGTAGATCCAGCCGGCCGCCGCTACGCCTGCGCCATCCGGGCGGTACCGTCATGAGCGGCAATCCCTTCAGCCGTTCGTGCCTCGTAGCGGGCTGCCCTGCTCGAGTTGCGCGTGATGGTCGCTGCACAGATCACGGGCGACAGGTAGATCAGGCTCGTAGCCTCGGCTCTGACCGTCATCACAAGGCGCTCTACAACAGCGGCCAATGGAAGC
>JALDXK010000333.1:0-6807 GCA_032155105.1 Acidobacteriota bacterium | reverse complement strand
CCCCCCGGCGCCGACTTCCCGATCCTGCGCGAGCTGGTGGCCGCGGTGACCTCGTTCAAGGTGGAGGTCGAGGCGGCACGGCGCGCGATCGATCCCGGGGGCGAGGTGCTCGATGAGGCGAGCCCCGAGCTGAAGCGCATTCGCAACGAGCTGCGCCAGAAGCGACAGAAGCTGCGCGGGACGCTCGAGCAATTTACCCGCGGCGCCTCGTCCAAATACCTGCAAGACGAGGTGGTCACCGAGCGCAACGGCCGCTTCGTGCTGATGGTCCGCGCCGAACATCGCGGCAACGTCCCCGGCATCGTGCACGGCACGTCCACCACCGGGGCCACGCTGTTCATGGAACCGGCGGCCACCGTCGAGATCAACAACGACATCGTTGCGCTCGAGGATCGCGAGCGGGAGGAGATCTTCCGCATCCTGCTCGAGCTGACCGATCGATTCCGCGCCAGGCCAGGAGACTTGGACACGAGTCGCAGCGTGGCGCGCGAGCTGGACGTGGTGCAAGCCAAGGCGCGCTACGGCGCGAGGGTGAACGGCATCGAACCGGAGTTCACCATCGACGCCAGCCTGCAATTGAAGGCCTCACGCCACCCGATGCTCGAACACGCGGTGCCGGTGGACGTGCTGCTCGACCCGCCGAATCGGGTGCTGCTCATCACCGGTCCCAACACCGGCGGCAAGACCGTGGCGTTGAAAACCGCAGGGCTGTTTGCGCTGATGGCGCAGGCGGGACTGCACGTGCCCGCGAAGGCGGCGCGGCTGCCGGTGTTCCGCTCCGTGTTCGCCGACATCGGCGACGAGCAATCGATCGAAGCCAGCCTGAGCACGTTCTCGTCGCACATCACCAATCTCGTGGCGATGGATCGCGAGCTGCAACTGCCGGCCCTGGTGCTGCTGGACGAGGTCGGCACCGGCACGGATCCGAACGAAGGCGGCGCGCTGGCGACGGCGATCGTGCAGCACTTCCGCCAGCGCGGCGCGCTGGTCATGGCGACCACGCACTTCGACTCGGTCAAGACGTGGGGCATCGGCACCGAAGGCGTCACGGTGGCGGCCTTTGCCTTCGATCCGCAGAACTTCGCGCCGACCTACAAGCTGCTCTACGGGGCGCCTGGGCGCAGCCTCGCGATCGAGATGGCGCAACGCCTCGGCATGCCGGCGTCGGTGATCACCGCGGCGCGCGGCTATCTCAGCGACGATCAGAAGCGCCTGCAGGCGCACCTGTCGCGGCTCGATGCGCAGGCCCGCGCGCTCGAGAGTGAGCGCACCAAGCTCGAGCGCGACAAGCGCGCGTTCAACGAGAGCAACGCCCTGCTCACGACCCGCGAGAAGACACTCGCCGAGCGCGAAGAGGTGTTCAAGAAGCGGCTCAACGAGCGTCTCGATGAGCGCTTGCGACAGGCGCGCCGCGACGTGGATGCGGTGATCGAACAACTGAAGGAAAAATCCGAGGCAATCGCGGAGAAGGCGTCGATTCGCGCGGCAATCAATACCGGCGAGACAGGCTCGGCGCGAGCCGAAGCACGCGCGGAAATTGACCGTATCGTGGGGGATCTGCGGCATCCGGCTCCAGGATCAATCGACAAACCTACAGGATTAATCGACAAACCTAGAGGTTTGTCGCCGCAGGAAGCAGAAATAGGATCACGGGTGACGGTCGGGGGCCTCGGGCTCGAGGGAATCGTGATCGCCCTCGACGGCAACCGCGCGGAGATCGACGTGCGCGGCAAGCGAATCCAGGCGAAGGTGAAGGAGTTGCGGGTGGTTGCCGGACCCAAAGGTCCGTCGCCACAGGGAAAGGTCCGCGTCAATGTTGACCTCAAGCCACGCAACGGACTGCTCAGCGAATTGAACGTGATTGGGATGACCGTCGACCAGGCCATCGATCGGGTGTCGCGCTTTCTCGACGATACGCTGGTCACCGATCTGCAAGAGGTCCGCATCGTCCACGGCCACGGCACTGGCGCCTTGCGCAAAGGACTGCAGGCGTTCCTGAAAACCCACCCGCTCGTCGAGAAGCACTACCCCGCCCCGGAAAACCAAGGCGGCGGTGGTGCCACGATTGTCGAACTGAAAGCCTAGCAGCTTCTCTTGGCCCGACTCCGGCGGGGGAGAAATAAAAAAGGCAGGCCGGGCACTGCGCCGCGCCCGGCCTGCCAACGCTCGGGTGCGTTACCACACCACGAGCGTGTCTTGAACCTGGTCCCGGCTCGGTGCCGGGACCAGGTCTGGTGTTGGATTACTGAATCGGCTTGGCCATGTCCACAGCGATCTCGGCCGCCGACAATGCGCGGTTGTAGATGCGCACTTCGTCGATCATGCCGTTGAAGAACTCGCCGGAGACGTTATTGCCGCCGATACGGAGCGGTTGATTGCCCACCGCCATGAGCCCGGTCTGCGCCCTGGACGCCACTTCGACGCCGTTGACGTAGATCCGCATGGTGCTGCCGTCGTAGGTGGTCGCGAGGTGCGTCCACGTGTTCAACGGAATTGCCACAGCCGGCGTCCTGCGCACGCCCTGGTCCGTGGTGGAGTTGGCCGGAGCCATGCGGACGTAGCCCGCCGGCCCAGCGTTGGCACCGTCGCGCGCATACAACGCGAAGGAGAGGAGCCCGGTGCCCGCGCCGCCGCGTTCCTTCATGATCACGGTCTCCCATCCGGCCATCGACGACGGGTTGACCCAGGCCTCGAGCGTCATGCCACCCCTCAGGTCGAGGGCGCTGTTCGCGGTATCGGTCAGCGTGACCCAGTCGTTCACGCCGTCGAAACGCAGGGCGTTGCCGAACATGCCCGGCACACGAACCGCCTGGCGGATCGTGCCGTTGAGCCCCACCACTGACGAGTCAGCGGCTTGGTTTCCAGTCAGCTCGTTGAACGACAGGGCAGACACCAGCCCCTCGGTTCCGAGCGAGACGACCAGAGCCACCGCAGTCCCGGCTGCCACCACGGTCCCCGGCGGTGGTGCGCTCGAGATTACGCTGCCGGCCGGAATGGTGGCGCTGTTCGCAAACGTCACCGCGCCAACCGCGAGACCCGAGATGAGGAGGGCATCTTCCGCGTCACCCTGCGGCAACCCGACGAGCGCGCCTACCGTGTTCGGCGCCGGCGGACCGGACGACACGAACACGTCGACCGCGCCGCCAGGAGCGATGATGCCGCCCGGGAGCGGGTTCTGCGTCACCACGAGGCCCGCCTCCACTTCCAGCGAGCTGACCAGCGTGATGGTGCCTAATGTCAGACCCGAAAGGGCGAGTTCGTCCTGCGCGGCCGGGAAGTCGCCTGCCGGCACGCCGTTGACGACGGTGTGGTCGTGCACATCAGGCACCAGCGGCCCGAGCGACACAACGAGGTTCACCGGGACCGTGGACGTCACGCTGATGCCGGCGAGGGGGTTGGTCTGCAGGACGATGCCATTGGGCACCGTGTTGCTGTTCGCGAACGTGGTCGCGCCAACGGTGAGGCCCGCGGCCTGCAGCGCCGACACGGCAGCGGCCGCCGCCTGGCCCTGGACGTTCGGGATCACGATGCCGCCGGGAACGCCGCCGGTGATGGCGATGATTCCGTCGGCGAACTGCGCTCGCTCGATGTTGCGCAGCCGGTCGACGCCGTCGGTGCCGACGTTGTCGGTGACGATGATGAATCCGCCCTGGACTTGCATCGTGTAGTTGGCCGCGATTCCAGTGAACACCGCGGTGTCAACGTCGGCGGGGCTCACACCTGCCGTCGTGATTTCCCGCAGGTAGGTGATCGTGCCCGGGTTGATCGCACCCGCGAACACGTCGGCCTTCAGCTGGTGCAGCGAGTTCACGGGTGCTCGACCCGGGGCCTGCAACTGCACGTTGAGCCACGCATCACCATCAATGATGTCGTTGCCGCCGCGACCCTCGAGGAGGTCGCTGCCGGCGCCGCCAAGGAGGATGTTGCCTTCGCCCCACGAGGTTGCGCCCGCCGGGAGGAGAGCGGCCAGCCCGGTGATCCGGGCGATGCCGGCCTGAGTCAGGACGTGATGATTCGGGAAGTTGCCCGACAGCCCGTCGTTTTCCAGCTCCGCGGCATCACGATCGTCGCCGCGCAGCAGGTCGTTGAAGGAGGTTCCCGACAGACCTTCGGCGTTGTCGAACCGGTCACGCACCTCGTTGAGCGGCGCATTGATCTCGGTGGCGCCGGTGATCAGCATGTCGGCATCAACCGCCTGGGTTTCACCGCGATAAGTGGTCCAGTCGAATCCGAGCATCCCTTCGAACCGGTGCGTCGGGAGGATGGTGCCGACCATGATGTCATCGCCGCCTTCGGCGTCGAAGTCCATATCGCCAGGTCCGGCGAGGAGGATGTCGTGGCCTCCGTCCGGGTTGTTCTGGAACTGGTCGTTGTCGTCGCCGATCGCGATACTGGCCGGCGAGACCGTGCCTTCCATCCAGTCGTCACCGGAGCCGCCGATCGACTCGCTCAGGCCGGCGCCCATGTAGATGATGTCGTTGCCCGGGCCGCCAAAGACTTCCGATTCATCGTTGCCGCCCACGACGAAGTCGTTGCCCTCGTTGCCCTGGAGGAGGTCGAACGGTCCGGAGCCGCCGCTGATGGCGTCGTGGCCGGGTCCGCCCTTCATCACGTCTTCACCGAAGATGTCGGTGAGGATGTCGTCGCCCGCGCCGCCGATGTGCTGGTCGTTGCCGGCGCCGCCTTCCATGACGTCGTTGCCGCCATTGCCGCGCATGGTGTCGTCGCCCTCGCTCGAGAACATGCGATCGCCGAAGTCGTCGCGGCCATTGAAGATCACGTGTTCCGGTCCGGCGTAGCGAATCGTGCCGTTCGGCATGCGGACGAGCAGGACGGTCTCGTCGTACTCGGTGGCCGGATCGTCAACGATGGCACCGGTCAGCGGCTGGGCCGACAGGTTGAACGTGAGGCCGGGGTTCGAGAACACGTCGGCGGCCGGGCCGTTCAGGCTGGTGTTGCGCGAGATCAACTCGGCGAACGAGTTGGCCTCGAGTTGCGCGAGCAGGTTCAGGCCGTCGAGCCGCTCCAGGTAGTAGAAGCGGTCGGCGTTCTGCAGGGCTTCCAGCTGGGCTTCGAACACGAAGTTGAAGGTCGAACCGAGCATCCCGCCGAACGGCTGCGGACGCTCCGCCAGGCCGCCGATCCAGAGGTCGATGTCGTTGACGCCGGACGTTGCCGCGCTCTGGAACATGAAGTCGGGATCGTTGATCAACGCCTCAGCGGCCGCGCGTCGTTCCGCGAGCGTGAGCGGCGCGTTCGGCGCCGGCGGATCGGTCAGCGTCGAGTGCTGGCCGTAGGCCGCGATGAAGTTGACCAACGACTCCGGGTGCCTGATGGCGAACGAGAAGTCGAACCAGTCAAGGTACGGCATCATCACGAAGTCGCCGCTCATGTTGAAGATCTGCTCGCGCACCACGTTCAGCGGAGCCACGCCTTCGCTGCGGCCACGCGCGAGGTTCAGCACGGCGAGGTCGAGTGGCAGGCCGAGCAGGCGATTACGGACCGCCTCGGTCACGAACTCGTCGATCTCGGCGCCGGACTGGGCCGTGCCGCCCTGGAAGATGGCACCGGCTGCCTGCGCGCCGCTGATCAACTCGCCACTCGCGCCGCGGTTGAACTCAGCGGGATTGAGGAAGCCGTCGAGCAACGGGATGTCGTAGGTTGTGCCATCCGGAGCAGTGCGCGCGATCGTCTCGGTCAGCATCGAGTGGCCGAGGCGATAGGTCTGGTGGGCGAACTCGGCAAAGATCGCCGGGTTGAGATCCGCGACGAAGTTGATGCCGTCGCCGACGAACGCGTTGATCGAGGGCGCCAGCTTGCGCGCGAACTCTTCGAACACGAGATGCTGATACTCCATCTCGGTGACGAAGCGCGACGCCTGGAAGAGCTTTTCGCCGTAATCCCATCCCGACGGACCGTCGGTCGTTTCCCACGCCGTCACTTCTGCCGGCGTCAACACGCTGTGGATCAGGCTGTGGATGTTCGCCTGCAACCGGTTGTGCTCGGCGTGGAACACCTGGTGCACCGCGGTCAGCGCGATGTTCTCATTGCCGCGGCCGTCGCCGGTGATGAAGTGGATGCCGAGCAGCTCATCGTCATACGTGCCGGCCGGCTGTGGAATCGTCGGCAGGCCGTTGACGATCTCGCTGACGTCGCCGTCCGCGTCGGGCGTCAGTCCCGGCCCGGGGGCCGCGTTGTGCGCGATATCATTCAGGAACTGGTGGTTCGTCTTCCTGAGGGAGCTGCTGGGCTGACTGCCGCCAGGGACCAGTGGGACCGTGTTGCCATTGGTCAGGATCGCCATCGGGAAGCCTCCAGGCGTGCGCCTCAGGTGACCGTACTGGTCGGTCACAAGCAGCGGCACGTCGTTCACGTCGGCGTCGACGAGCACGATACCGAGCATCGCTTGGGCCTGCGCCTTCACTTCACTCCAGTTGCCGATGTTGCCGCCGGGGCCGTCGATCAGCCGGCCGGTCGCGCGGGGGCGGCCGCCGGCGTCGAGCGCGTACTCGCGCAGGAACGCCTGGTGCGACGGGTGCGACGTGTAGGTCTGGTTCTGATCGACGAACGGCGTCGTCTGGTTGATCGCTTCATGCTGCGCGTTGACCGTCGCGCGGGTCAGCATCATGAAGTTGGCGCCGTCGTCAGGAGTGTTCGGAATGTTGTCGGCACCATCGTCGAACAGCGGATCGTCCGCCTGCAGCGGGACGAACACCGTGCCGTTGCCGCCCTTGTTCACCAGGTCGAGGCCATGGTCGAAGAACTGGCCGAAGAAGGTGAACATCGAGTTGAACGGCGCCGACAGGC
>JALDXK010000332.1:0-6816 GCA_032155105.1 Acidobacteriota bacterium | reverse complement strand
CGCCAGAGGAGCAGCATCGCGATCACGAGCGCCGCTACCCCCACGAACGCGAGGACTCGACGGGGCCGCATCGGCACGACGCCTTGCGACGGTGGCAGCGGCTGATGACGCAATCCCAATCGCCGTTCACGCAGCCAGAAGAAAATCACCGGCGTGACCACGAGGACGTGAATCAGTGACGACACCATGCCGCCGAGGACGGGCGTCGCCAGCGGCTTCATTACTTCCGCGCCGACGCGTGTGCTCCACATGATCGGCAACAGGCCGGCAATGACCGTCGACACGGTCATGAATTTGGGCCGCAGCCGCAGGAGCGCGCCTTCCATAACGGCATCGCGCAGCGCGACGCGGGTCAACGTTCCACTCAGCTCGCGCTGCTTCTTCTCGACGGCCTCTTCGAGATAAATCACCATTACGACACCGGTTTGCACGGCGGTGCCGAACAGCGCGATGAAACCGACCCATACGGCGACGGAGAAGTTATAGCCAAGCAGCCAGAGCAGGTAGACACCGCCTGTCAAGGCGAACGGCACGGCCAGCAGCACGTGCGCGGCCTCGATTGCCGAGCCGTAAGTGAAATACAGCAGGACGAAGATCACCAGCAGCACGACCGGTAGGACGATTTGCAATCGCGCCCGTGCGCGTTCTTGATTCTCCCAGCGTCCACTCCAACCCACGTAGTATCCCGCCGGTAAAAGGACGTCACTCGCAACACGCGCGCGCGCCTCTTCGACGAAACTGCCGACATCGCGCCCCTGCACATTCAACAGCACCGTCGCCAGCAGCAAACCGTTTTCGGATGAAATCATCGCCGGCCCGCGCTGATGTTCGATCCGCGCCAGCTGGGCGAGCGGTATCTGCGCGCCGTTCGGCGCCGCCACCAGCACCTGTTCCAGCGCCTGCGGATCTGCTCGATACTGCGGTGCGTATCGCACGCGTACGGGAAATCGCTGGCGCCCCTCGATGGTCAGCGTCAGCACCGTTTCGCCGACCGCGGTCTGGATCACCTCCTGAATGTCGCCGACGCCGATCCCGAACCGTGCAGCCGCAGCACGATCCACCTCGATGTTGAGGTACTGTCCGCTCGTCACCTGTTCCGGATAGACGTTGCTGGCGCCAAGGACCTGGCGAATGACTTCCGCGACCCGCCGTGCCGTCTCCTCGAGCACCCGCAGGTCGGTGCCGAAGATTTTGACGCCGACTTCCGACCGAATGCCGGTGGTCAGCATGTCGATGCGATTGATGATCGGCATCGTCCAGATGTTCGACACGCCTGGGAGCTGGACGGCGCGACTCATTTCTGCGCGTAACCCATCGAGCGTCGTCCCATCCCGCCACTGGTCGCGGGGCTTGAGATGCACGATGGTCTCGGTCATGTTGAGCGGCGCCGGATCGGTCGAGGTGTCGGCCCGTGCGACCTTGGCGACGACATACTCGACTTCAGGAAACTTCATCAGTGCGGCATTCTGCTTCGCCGCAATCTCAGTGTTTTGCTCGAGCGATATGCTTGGATCGGCGATCGGCATAAACATTAGGTCGCCTTCGTTCAAGGTCGGCATGAACTCGCTGCCGATGCCGCGCGCGAGCAACAACGCGCCGGCAAGAAGCAGCGCCGCGATGCCGATCGTCATGACGCGATGGGCGAGAGCGGTCGCAAGCACCGGCCGATAGAGACGATGCAGCAGGCGCATCACCGGGTTGTCTTCTTCGCGATGGAACTTGCCGCCAAGAAGCAGCGTGCAGAGGACCGGGACCAGGGTGACGGCAGTCACGGTTGCGGCCAGCACCGCGAAGGTCTTGGTAAATGCCAGCGGCCGAAACAGTTTGCCTTCCTGTCCCGTCAGCGCAAAGACCGGGATGAAGGCGAGCAGAATAATCGCCATCGAGAAGAAGACCGGCCGCCCGACCAGCCGCGTCGATTCACGGACCGCCTCCCAGACCTGATTCCGGTCCCGCGGATCGACACCTCGCTGCTCGATGAACCGAAAGGCATTCTCCGTGACTACAATGCCGGCGTCGACGAGCACGCCAATCGCGATCGCGATGCCGGCGAGGCTCATGATGTTCGACGAGATGCCGGCGTAATGCATACCGAGGAACGACACGAGCACGGCGAGCGGCAATGGAATCGTGACGATCAGAATCGATCGGAAGTGCATCAGAAAGATGACGTGAGCCAGCGTCACCAGAATGATCTCTTCGATGAGGGCGGTGCGGAGCGTCTCGACCGCTTCCTCAATCAGCGTCGATCGATCGTAGAAGGGCACGATGGTCACTCCGGCAGGCAGCCCCGGCCCAATCTGGGTGATGCGCGCTTTCACCGCGTCGATCACCTCCTTGGTGTTGACGCCGGTGCGTGCGACAACGACGCCGCCGACAGCCTCATTCGTGCCTTTGACGAGGGAGGCGACCCTGAATGCGTTGCCAATCTTGACGTTGGCGACCTGCTCCACGTACACCGGCACGCCGTTCGCGGCGCCGATCACGATCTTCCTGACGTCCTCTTCCGACGCGATCAGGCCGACGCCGCGCACCATCAGCCACGCACCGCTCGACTCGATGACGTTGCCGCCGACGTTTATGTTGCTGTCGCGAACGGCGCTGACGACGGCGCTCAGCGGCAGGTTGTAGGTGCGCAGGCGGTTTGGATCCACGTCAACCTGATACTGCTGAATGTGACCGCCGACGGACGCCACCTCCGCAACGCCAGGCACCGCATTGAGTTGATAGCGGATGAACCAGTCCTGCACACTGCGAAGTTCGCGCAATGAATGTGTCGGGCTCTCGACTGTGTACCAGAACACGTGGCCGACGCCTGTTGCGTCAGGGCCCAGCGTCGGCACAACACCGGCCGGCAGGCTTTTGGTTACGAGGCTGAGGCGCTCGAGTACTCGCGCCCGCGCGAAATACAAGTCAACGTCGTCTTCGAATACCACGTAAATCATCGAGAAGCCGAAGGCCGACTGGGAGCGCACCACGCGCACGCCGGCGAGCCCCTGCAGATTCGTGGTCAGCGGGTATGTGACCTGGTCTTCCACCTCCTGCGGGCTTTGTCCCGGCCAGTCAGTGAAGACGATGACCTGGTTATCGGAAAGATCTGGGAGGGCGTCAATCGGCGTGGCAACGAGCGCCCACCATCCCCATCCTCCCAGCGAGAGAAAGGCCGCGATGACGATGAAACGGTTCCGGAGCGAGAGTTCTATTAGGCGATTGATCATGATCTGCCACTCGTCTGCCGCGCCATGGCACGGCAGCACCTGCGCGCACGAATGCGCGTAGACACACGACGACTGTCAGATCGCTACAGGAGGAAAACGGAGAGCAGTACGTGTTTGGAAACGTGATCCGCGACACGTAAGGTGGCCGGCCAATCAGCATCGGCTACTGCCACCACTGGCGATGGCGGCAGCAATACATACATGGCAATCGGCACGGGCAGCGTCGGGACGCTCGTCGAGATCGGACCCGTTGGTTGCTGGGACTCAGAACGGGCGCAACAATCGTCTGCTTCCGCCTGTGTTAAGGCGGTGGAGACGTCTGCACCCGAGGCGCTGGTATGTTGCCGCGCGCACGCCCCAGAGGCGCAGCAGTCAAGCCGCGCCTCTGACGTCATCTGCCATCCGGCGCATAACGTTGCCGTGCCCGGCATCAGAGCCAGGACCGCACAGGCGGCAACGATTCGTCTCAGAACGGCAACCACCACTCCACAATGCTCCCGCTCAACCGATCCTGTCAACTCCGGCGGGTTACTGGTGCTGCTTCAACTCCTGAAGCTCTTGCTTCTGCTCAGCAGCCATTTTGTCTGCCATTTGCTTGAGTTTGGGGTCGGTTAAATGCGCCTGCTTGATCATCTCGAGGGCCTTCTGGTGGTGCTTCGCCATCTCCTCGGCAAACGTCTTATCAAGCCCGTTACCGGTGGCGGACTTCAGCTTCGCCATGGTTGCCTGATGTTCTTTCTCCATCTGTTTTTCATGCGTCGCGACCATACCTTCGTTTTTCGCCTTATTGCCGTGCTGCGACAGCACCGGCAGGTCGCGTTCCTGGCCCTGGCGAATCTTGGCGGAGAGAGCCTTCACCTGCGTTGATTCGCCGCGCGATTCCTCCAATTTGGCCATTTCGATGCCGGCGCGATGATGCTTCGCCATGAGATACGCGAAATCGGCATCCATCAGCACCATGCTGTCGTCGCCTTCCGGTGCCGGCTGAGAAGGCTTTTGCCCGCCACTCTGAGCGAGCGGGGTCGTGATGGCAAGAGCACTGATTCCAATTGCAATTACAAGTTGGCGCGTCTGTTCCTCCAATGAATGTTCCCAAACGGAGGTGCACGTCGAGTGCCACCGAACTCGCTACGGCAGATGAGGAGGATTCCTGATTAACAACACTTAATCTATGGCGCCGCCTCGCGTGCTCTCGCACGCACGACCTGGAACACCCAGCGTTGCCAGGGAAGCGCAATCCCATTGCGATTGCGCGGACATTGCCGGGAATGTTCCTGATGATATCGCAACGAATGTCCGCGACAGGGATTCACCCCCGCATCGAATCCAAGTACCGCACTGAGGCATGCGGACTTGCCTCCTGGCGTTAGGCGGCCTAGGGCGCAATCACTGGCGAATAAAAGGCCACCTAGCCACTCGTTTCACTCTTGGCTTGCAACAGTCGAAGGGCATTGGCGATAACGACAAGCGACACGCCCATGTCTCCCGCAATCGCCGCCCACAGACTCGCGTAACCGGCAAAGGTCAGCACGACAAACACCACCTTCACGCCAAGCGATAGCACGACGTTTTGTCGGATGATGCCCAGTGTCCGACGAGAATGCCTGATCAACCACGGAAGGCGTGATAGGTCGTCCGCCATCAACGCCACATCCGCCGCTTCGATCGCTGCATCGCTGCCGGCTGCACCCATCGCGATCCCAACGGTTGCCCGGCCCATTGCGGGCGCGTCGTTGACGCCGTCCCCGATCATCGCCACGTATTCGTAACGACGCACCAACTCCTCGACCGCGGCCACCTTGTCGGCCGGGAGCAACTCGGCTCGAACTTCATCGATGCCGACCTCGCGTCCGATGCGGTCTGCAGTCGATTGGTTGTCGCCGGTCAGCATGACAATGTGTTCGACGCCTGTCTCGCGGAGCGCCTTGATCGCCGCTACCGACTCCGGACGAACCGCATCGGCCAAGGTGATGAAACCGCAGACGTGATCGTCGGTGCCCATGATCACCACGGTCCGACCCGCAGAGGTCTTGACGTCCAGTTGCTGTTGAAGGGCAGGCGTCTGTTGGCCGAGCTCCGCGAGGTAGCGGTGCGAACCCAACCAATATCGCTTGCCATCGACGCTCGCCGTCACGCCGCGGCCTTGCACTGCCTGAACGTCGCTGGCAGCTGGAAAGCTAATGCCGCGACGTCTGACGTCCGCGACAATTGCTCTCGCCAATGGATGATCGCTGTGGGACTCGATTGCTCCCATCGCGCGCAGCAATTCGTCTTCCGAGTGGCCTGCTAAGGGCTGGACGTCTAGCACTTCGGGAGTGCCGGCGGTCAAGGTGCCGGTTTTGTCGAGCGCTAGAGCCCGCAGCTTCGACGGCACCTCAATGAAAGTTCCGCCCTTTACCAGAATTCCCGCTCTCGCGGCGGCGGCAAGGCTCGCAACGATGCTTACAGGAGTCGAGATGACGAGCGCGCACGGGCACCCGATGACCAACAGCACGAGCGCGCGGTAAATCCATGGCCAGCTGTCATCGCCGGTGATCAATGGCCCGACGACGGCAACCGCAATCGCGGCTGCCAGTATCGCGGGCGTGTAGATGCGCGCAAAGCGATCGACCCACTGCTCGGACGGTGCTCGACGGCTTTGTGCTTCCTCGACCATCCGAATGATCTGCGCGAGGGTCGTTTCGCCTGCGACCCTCGTGACTTCGACTTCGAGCGCGCCGTCACCGTTCACCGTTCCGGCAAAGACGTCCGAGGCCGGACCCTTTTCGACGGGCAGACTCTCACCGGTGATCGGTGCCTGGTTCACGTCGCTGGTGCCCCGGCGGACCGTGCCGTCCAGAGGTACGCGGTCGCCGGGTTTGATCAATATCATCGTGCTGACGGCGACGTCAGTGGCATCGACTTCAGTCACGGTGCCGTCCGGGCCGATGACACGCGCGGTCGGCGGCGCGATGGCCATCAGTGCTTCCACCGCACGGCGAGCACGACCGACGCTCCATGATTCCAGCGCTAACGACACCGCAAACAGGAAGGTAACGACTGCGGCCTCGAACCATTCGCCGATGGCCGCGGCGCCGATCACCGCAAGCGCCATCAGCAGATTCATATCAGGGCGAAAGCGAACGAGTGCAGCGAACGCCCGCGGAAGGATGTACCACCCGCCGCAGATGATCGAGGCCAAGTAGAGTGCGATCGACGTTAATGGCACCGCGCTATCACCCTGGCCGGTACCCTCAGACCCAAGGGCTGCAACTACGCCATCGGTTGCGGCGTGACTGACGAAGGCAGCAACCGCGAGCACGCCGCAGAGCGCAGTCAGAATTGTCCGCTTATTCCTGCCCCAGGCGCTGGTGTCGCTCGGCGCCGGCTTCTCGTCGCGCCATACCTCCGCGCGCATGCCCGTTCGTCGCACCGCCTCCGTTACCTGCGCCGGCGTGATTGCCGGTTGGCCAGGACCGACCAGCATTTTTCCGCGAAGGATGTCGAAGGAAAGACGGTCCGGAGCCTGAACCAGCGGCTCGAGCTCGCGCCGTAGCAACGCGACCTCGTCGGCACAGTCCATTCCATGAATGCGAAATGCGATACGTTCCGTCATCTT
>JALDXK010000331.1:0-6841 GCA_032155105.1 Acidobacteriota bacterium | reverse complement strand
TTGCCGGTGAACGGCACGATGTTCATCGGCATTCCCGGCAAGCCCGACACCGCGCGCGCGATTACCTTGACCGGCACCACCGCCCGCGCGCGGCTCTACACGTGGTCAGGAAGCGGGTGGTCCGAATGAATCTCCGCGACGAAGCCGGTTTCTCCCTCGTCGAGTCGCTGGTCTCGCTCGGCATCCTGTCGTTCGGCCTGCTCGCCATGGCCGCGGCGTTCCTGCAAGGCGCAGTGCAGCTCTCGGGATCGCATCTCGACGTGCTGGCGCGCGAGAAGGCCGCGGAAGCCATCGAAAGCGTGTTCACCTCTCGCGACACACGCACCATCCAGTGGGCGCAGATTCGCAACGTCGACGGCGAGGACGGCACCGCCAACGGCATCTTCCGCGACGGCCCGTTGCCGCTGTCGCGCCCGGGGCCTGACGGCCTCATCAACACTGCCGACGACCTGACCCAGCTGGAGACACTGGTCACGCCGGGGCCCGACGGCCTGCTCGGCACCGCCGACGACGTCACCCGGCCGCTGAGCGACTTCACGCGGGAGATCGTGATTCGGGACGTCAGCCTCACGCTGCGCAGCCTGACCGTGGTCATCCGCTACCGCATCGGCCGTCTCTGGCGCGAGTACTCCATCTCCACGTTGATCTCGAGCTACGCGTAAACCATGAGGCCACTCGCACTCGACCACGTACATCTGTCTGAACGCGGCTTCTCGCTGCCAGAGCTACTGATCGCGACGGCTATCACGCTCACCGTCCTCGGTGGCGCATTCACCGTGCTCCAGGACGCGACGCGGACCACCCGCCTCGCCACCGCGACCACCGACGTGAACCAGAACGTGCGCGTCGCCATGAACGTGCTGATTCGCGATCTGCTGCAAGCCGGCGAGGGCGACTTCGGGCTGCGCACCGGCATCTCGATTCCGCACGGCGGCGGAGCGGATCCGATCGTCCGGCCGAGCCCGGCAGCTTTGAACTGGACCTTCCCGGCCGGCTACACGGTGATGCCGGCGGTGAGCCCGGTCAACGGCGGCGGCATCGTGATCAACGGCGTCGCAACCGATGTGGTGAGCGTGCTGTACGAGGATCGCCGGCTCGACTTCTCGGGAGTGACTCCGAACATCCCGGCCAGCGGCGCTTCGATGAATTTTGGTGGCGGGTTCCCGATCGACGACGACGTGATTGGCATTCAAGAGGGCGACCTGATTCGCTTCAGCAACGGCGCGATGCAGGAAGTCACCAACGTGGCGGGCAACACGGTGCACTTCCGCGACGATGCCCCGTCGGGCCTCAATCAGCGCGACGCGCCAGAGGGCTCGGTGATGGCCATGAAGGGGGGCGAGCCGACGTTCCCCGATCTGCCGGTCAGCCGCGTCGTGATGGTGACCTACTACCTGCGGATCGGTCCTGATGGCGGACCGCAACTGGTCCGCCGCGTCAACTACGGTTCCGAGCGCATCGTCGCCGTCGGCATCGAGAACCTGCAGTTCACGTGGGACCTCGTCGAGGACGGAGGGAATCGCATCGGCGTCGAGAACTTTACCGCGGAAGCCGAGGGGCAGATTCGCAAGGCCAACGTCTACATGGCCGGGCGTTCGCGCCGCATCGGCGGCAGCGGCCAGGTGACACGTTCCTCGTTGACCACGCAAGTCAGCCTGCGCAGCATGACCTTCGTCAGCAGATACGATCTCACACCATGACCGCCATAGCCGTCGCACGAAACCAGCGAGGCATCGCGCTGATCGCGGTGTTGCTCATCCTGTTCATGACCAGCGCGGTGCTGGCGGGCTTCCTGTTCACGGCCAGCACCGACGTGCAACTGCGCAGCGTGGATCGTTCGCGCACGCGCGCGCTGTATGCCGCGCACGGCGCGATCGAGAAGCTGACCGCGGACCTCGGTGACCTGTTTGCGACCGACTTCGCGCCGCATCGCAACGACCTGCAGGCACTCGAGGCGGCGCCGCCCGCGGTGCCGGGCATGACGTTCACGGCGAACGACGGCCTCGGCTACTCGATCGTCCCGGCCAATGGCTTCAACGGCGGCGGCAATCCAATCGCGGCGTCGGGTGTAGTCGGTTCGGGACCGTATGAAGGCTTCATCGGGCTGGTGACGCCGTACTGGTTGTGGGTGACGTCGCACGGGGCCGACGGCGCCGAGGCCCGGCTGCGACGGCGGTTGCAGACGGTGAGCATCCCGGTGTTTCAGTTCGGCGTGTTCTCGGAAACCGATCTCAGCTTCTTCGCGGGGCCCGAGTTCGATTTCGGGGGCCGCGTGCACACCAACGGCAACCTGTTCCTGGCATCGGGAGCCACGCTGCGGCTGGCCGACAAGGTGACGGCGTTTGGCGAGATCGTTCGCACGAACCTGGCGAACGGATGGGACACCTCGAATGGCTACAACGGACGCGTGCGGCCGATCACCGCGCCGGGCGTGTTTCGCGACCTCGCCCGCGACGAAGGCAGCCTCGAGGGCACGCTCGGCTCCGACGAGAACGAGGTGTGGATGGAACGCTCGGTGTCGACGTATCACGGCAACATCCGCAGCGGCCGGACCGGCGCGAAGCAACTGCTGCTGCCGCTGATTACCGTCGGCAGCCAGCCGATTGAACTGATTAAGCGCCCGGTGGCGGGAGAGAACGCGCTGATCACCGGGCAGCGTATGTATTCGGAAGCCGGCGTCCGCATCCTGTTGTCCAACACCGCGGCCGCCATCACGACACTGCCCGACAGTTCCACTGGCGTGGCGCCCGTCAACCTCGATTCGCTCGCCACCATGCAGGCCGCCGGTTACGACGGCGCCATTCAGCCCGCACAGTCCACCGGCGTCACCGCTCACGGCTATCGCTCTGGTGCGGACACGCCGCTGATCGGCGGATTCCTCAAGATCGAATATCGCAACAATGCCGGGGCGTGGAACGACGTGACCGCCGAGATCCTCAACCTCGGGTTCACGCGCCGCAACCTCGAAGTTGGCGGCTGCGCGGCGGCGGAGCCGAGCCCCAACGCGATCATCCGCATCCAGCGCGTGCGCACAGCGCCGTCAACCGGCACGGCGTCTCCCGCAGCATGCGCCGGAGCGGTGGCCGGCGACTACTGGCCGCTGACGCTCTACGACACGCGCGAAGGCAAGCCGCGCGACAACGAAGCCGTCGGCAGCGCCAACATTTTCCTCAGCGGCGTCATTCATTACATCGAGTTCGACGTGAACAATTTCCGGCGCTGGCTGACGGGCAACATCGGCGTCAACGGCGGGAACGTCGTGAATGAAGACGGCTTCACCGTGTACTTCTCGGACCGCCGCACGAACCTGAATGCCGCCGGCGTCGAAACCGGCGACTACGGATTCGAGGACGTGATCAACCTCGCCGACGCGAATGGTGCGCCGAACGGCGTTGAGGACGAGGGCGAAGACCTCAACGCGAACGACAACCTCGAGGTGTACGGCGGCACGCCGCGCTTCCCGGCGGGGATGGTGGATGTAGGTGGGTTGCCGGCGAATCTCGCGGCCGGCGAGGCGGCGGCGCCGCTGACCACCGCGGCACGGCCCAACACGGTAGTCAGCGCCGCAGTGGCGAAAGCCAATCGCCCGGTGCTGTTCCGCCGTGGATTGAAGATCGTCAACGGCGCCTCGGGAAACCTGCCCGACGACGGCTTGAACATCACGTCCGAGAACCCGGTGTACGTTGTCGGTCCCTTCAACGCGACGAACACAGAGTTCGACGACACGCATGCACCGGCGGCAATCATCGCTGACGCGGTGACGCTGCTGTCGCCGAACTGGGCCGATCAGAATTCGTTTGCGAACCCGAACAACCCGGGCGCCCGCCCGCGCGCGACTACCTATTACCGCTTTGCCGCAATCGCCGGCAAGAACCGCGCGTTCCAATGGGCCGACGTCAACTGCGGCGTGACCTGCTACCAGGACTACGGCACCGACGCCGGCACGCACAACTTCCTGCGCATGCTCGAAGGCAGCGGCCAGAACGTGAATTACCGGGGCTCGCTGGTCAGCTTCTACTACAGCCGCCAGGCCGTGGGCGTCTACAAGTGTTGCACGAACGTCTACGGCGCGCCGACGCGCGGCTACAACTTCGACGTCGAGTTCCTGAATCCCGACCTGCTGCCGCCGAAGACGCCGATGTTCCGCGACGTCAACACGACGGGATTCATGCAAGTGACGCGGCGGTCGACCCCGTAATTACTCCTCGAGCATGAACGGGTACTTGTAGTCGGTCGGCGGCGCGAAGTTCTCCTTGACCGTCCGCGCGCTGACCCAGCGCATGAGGTTCATCTTCGAGCCGGCCTTGTCGTTGGTGCCCGAGCCTCGGGCGCCGCCGAAGGGCTGCTGCCCAACCACCGCGCCGGTGGGCTTGTCGTTGATGTAGAAGTTGCCGGCGGCGTTACGTAGCGCCGACGCCGCTTCGACGATGGCGCCGCGATCGCGCGCGAACACCGCGCCGGTGAGCGCATATGGAGAAGTGCGATCGACGGTGTCGAGCATCTCCGACCACTTGGCGTCGTCATACACCGACACGGTGAGCACCGGCCCGAAGATCTCCTCACACAGCAGGCGATATCCGGGATCAGGCGCCTCGACCAGCGTGGCTTCGACGAAGTAGCCCTCGTCTCCCTTGCAGCCGCCGCCGTGGATCACCTTCGCGTTCTTCTTCGCGTCGTCGACGTAGCCGGAGATCTTGTCGAACGACTTCTTGTCGATGACCGCGCCCATGAAATTGCGGAAGTCGCGGACATCCCCCATCTTGATGTCCTTCATCATCGCGACCATGCGATCGCGAATGTCGTTCCATCGCGACTTCGGCACATACATGCGGCTCGCCGCCGAGCACTTCTGTCCTTGGTACTCGAAGGCGCCACGCACCGCGCCCACCGCAACTTCCTGTGGATCGGCCGATGGGTGGACGACGATGAAGTCCTTGCCGCCGGTTTCACCGACGAGCCGCGGGTAGCCGCGGTACTTGCCGAGGTTCTGTGCGGCGCGCTGCCACATGCTGTTGAACACACCGGTGCTGCCGGTGAAGTGAATGCCGGCAAGGTCCGGGTGTTCGAGCAGCGTGTCGGTGATCTGCACCGCATCGCCGGGAACGAAATTGATCACGCCTGGCGGCAAGCCAGCGGCTTCGAGCAGGCGCATCACGTAGTACGCGCTCAGCATCGCGCTGCCGGCCGGCTTCCACACCACGGTGTTGCCCATCAGCGCCGGCGCGCCGGCCAGGTTGCCGCCGATCGCGGTGAAGTTGAACGGCGACACCGCGTAGATGAAGCCTTCGAGCGGCCGGTACTCCATCTGGTTCCAGACGTTGTGCGTGCTGTCGGGCTGCTCCGACAGCAGCTCCTGGGCAAACGCGACGTTGAATCGCCAGAAGTCGACCAGTTCCGATGCGGCGTCGATCTCGGCCTGGTACGCCGTCTTCGACTGGCCGAGCATTGTCGCCGCCACGATGGTGGGACGCCAGGTCGTGGTCAGCAGCTCGGCGGCGCGAAGGAACACGGCGGCGCGGTCGTCCGGCGACCAGCTCGACCATTCTCGGCGCGCACAGACCGCCGCATCTGCGGCCTGCCGAACGTGCTCGGGGGTGGCCTTGTGAAAGTTCGCGAGAACGTGGCCGTGTTTGTGCGGCATCACGCTCCGCTCGGTGGTGCCGGTGCGTATCTCCTTGCCGCCAATGATGATCGGGATGTCGATGGTCTCGGCGGCCATCTGTTTCAAGCGGTTCTTCAGCTCGGCGCGAGCAGGCGTGCCCGGGGCGTAACTGAGATTCGGATCGTTCTCGGGGCGGGGCACGCGACGGCGGCCGGCAAATGCATCAGGCATGGGTAGCGTCCTTACGAATGAGGATGACTGTTTATTGTAAGTCGGCCCACGACCCAAGCCCCAAGTCACAAGACCCCAGTTACAATTCGCCCCATGCGCCGCCAGGCTGCCCTTTTGGCCGTCGCGCTGTTGGTGATCCCATTCGCCGCGCTGTCGGCGCACGCGCAGGCGCCCTTCGACTCGCGTCTGCAGGCGCAAATGCCCGCAAACGCTCGCTCAGGGCAGGCTCCGTCGCCAGATTCCGTGCGTCCGGTGGTCTACGGCGGCGACCGCGAATTTCCTCCCTACGAGTACCTGGATGACGATGGGCAGCCCAAGGGTTTCAATATCCAGCTGATTCGCGCGTTGGCGCGCGAAGCGGGGACGGGCGTCGAGATTCGCCTCGGTCCGCGCGACGAGCGCATGAAGGACTTCGACGAGGGCCGGACCGACGTGATGTTCCTGACCCACACGGAGGATCGCGCCGCCAGGTACCAATTCCTCGACCAGACCTGGACGCTCGCGCAGGTGGTGGTGATGCGGCCGGGCCTGCCGCGTTATCCGCGCGGCCTCGACGATCTGTGGGGCCTTCGCATCGCCGTGGACGAGGGATCGATCAATCACCTGCTCCTGGCGGGCCTGCCGGAATCGCGCCGGCCGGCGCTGCACGTGGTGGCGACGCGCAGCGACGCAATCGACGCATACGCGCGCGCGCAGGTCGACGGCGTGGCCGGCAATCACCTCACGATGCGGTTCCTGATGGGCACGCTCGCGGAGAATGCCGTCGAGGTGCCGCTGATTGCGCGGCCCTATCACCTCGCCGTGCTGCCCGGCCGCGAGAACATCGTCGCGCCGCTGCGCGCCGCCCTCGACCGGATGAAGGGCAACGGCGAGTTCGATCGGCTCGTCGAGCTGCACCTCGGGAATCCGGCCCAGCGCACGTGGCTCGATCGCTACGCGGTGATCTTCGCGGTCGGCGGCGGCCTGGCGCTGTTGCTCTTCGTCGGCGGCACGGCGTGGAACCGCTCG
>JALDXK010000330.1:0-6877 GCA_032155105.1 Acidobacteriota bacterium | reverse complement strand
GCCCGCCGTCAGGCTCGAGGGCTGGTCGCTCGCCGTCTTGCGGCTGCTCGCCTCGACCGACGCGGCCGCACAGTCTCTGGGAGGGTTGCATGCCGGCTAAAACTCGTCGCCCGGCTCGGCGCGTCGACCGACACGAGGGCCGCCGCCGCGTCGCCATTGAACAAGTGATGCCCGAGATCGACGGCGGGCGCTTCGCGGTCAAACGTACCGCCGGCGAAGCCCTGCAGGTCACGGCGCACGCCCACGCCGATGGCCACGACGTCCTGGCCGTGCGGCTTCGGCATCGGCCGCGGGTCGATCCCGAGGTAGAGTGGACCGAAATCGCCATGGCGCCGCTCGGCAACGACGAATGGCGCGCCACCTTCGTGCCCGACCGCGTCGGAGGACACGAGTACACCGTGACGGCGTGGGTCGATCGCTTTCTGTCCTGGCGCCGCGAGCTGGAACTCAAGTCGCAGGCGCGCGTCGACGTGACACTCGAACTCCGCGAAGGCGCCGCGCTCGTCGCCGAAGCGGCCGCCCGATGCGGCGCAAGGGAGGCCGCCGACCGCGCGCACCTGATCGCGAGCGCCACGCTCGTCGGCGGTGATGCCGAACCGCGCCTCCGCACCAGCGCGGCGCTCGACGAGCACCTGCTCGACCTGATGCAGCGCCACGCCGATCGCCGCTGGGCGAGCGACTATCCCCGCGTGCTCGCCGTCTGGGTCGACCGCACGCGGGCGCGTTTTGGCGCCTGGTACGAAATGTTCCCCCGGTCGTGGGGACCGTCAGCGACGAGGGGCGCCACGCTCCGCGAAGCCGCGCAGCACCTGACCAACGTCGCCGCGCTTGGCTTCAACGTTGTCTACCTGCCGCCGATCCACCCGATCGGCTCGAGCTTTCGCAAAGGCCGCGGCAACACGCTGGTGGCGGCGCCCGACGATCCCGGCAGCCCATGGGCAATCGGCAGCGACGCCGGTGGCCACAAAGCGGTCGAGCCCGCGCTCGGCACGCTGGACGACTTCGACGCGTTCGTCGCCACGGCGGGAGGACTGGGGCTCGAGGTAGCGCTCGATCTGGCCTACCAATGCTCGCCCGACCACCCTTATGTCAAGGCTCACCCGGAGTGGTTCCGCCACCGCCCCGACGGCACGATCAAGTACGCCGAGAATCCACCAAAGAAGTACCAGGACATCTATCCCTTCGACTTCGAGTGCGACGACTGGGACGCGTTGTGGAAGGAGTTGCTGAGCGTGGTCTCGTTCTGGATCGGCCACGGCGTGCGGATCTTCCGCGTCGACAATCCGCACACCAAGCCGTACCGCTTCTGGGAGTGGCTGATCGCCGAGATCCGCCGCGCGCATCCCGACACGATCTTCCTGTCGGAGGCCTTCACGCGGCCGAAGGTCATGGGCTACCTCGCCAAGCTCGGCTTCACGCAGTCCTACTCGTACTTCACCTGGCGCAACACCCAGGAGGAGCTGCGCGACTACTTCACCGAGCTCACCACGCCGCCACTCTGCGAGTACCTGCGTCCGAACCTGTTCGCCAATACGCCCGACATCCTGCACAAGTACTTGCAGGAGGGCGGTCCGCCGGCGTTCAGGACCCGCCTCGTGCTGGCGGCCACGCTCGGCGCCAACTACGGCATCTACAGCGGGTTCGAACTGTGCGAAGGGCGCGCGGTCCCTGGGACCGAAGAGTACCTGGACTCGGAGAAGTACCAGATCCGCCAATGGGACTGGGACCGGCCGGGCCACATCAAATCGCTGATCGCGCTGGTCAACCGCATCCGCCACGAATATTCGGCCCTGCAGTTCAACGGCGGGCTGCGCTTCCACGAATCAGACAATCCCGACCTGCTGGCCTACACGAAGCGCCCGCCGGATGGCGGCGCCACGCTGCTCGTGATCGTCAATCTCGATCCACGGCAGATGCAGCACGGATTCATCCAGGTGCCGGCCACTGATTTCGGTCTGCCCGATTTGCCCTTCCGGGTCCGCGACCTGCTCACGGGAGCAGCGTTCGACTGGCGAGGCGAACGTCACTATGCGCGGCTGACCCCGCAGCTTCCCGCACACATCCTGGAGGTGGCAACGTGAGCTCGCCTCATCTTGCGGCACCCGGTCTGAGCCCCTTCGATCTGCACCTGCTGGCCGAGGGCCGGCACTACCGCAGTTTCGAAAAGCTCGGCGCACACCCATCCGTGGTCGACGGCGCCCCCGGCGTGCGCTTCGCGGTGTGGGCCCCCAACGCCGAGCGGGTCGATGTGATCGGTGACTTCAACGACTGGCGCACCGGTGATGCGCCCCTGGCGATGCGTGAACAGTCCGGCGTCTGGGAAGGCTTCGTCCCCGGCGTCGAGCCCGGGGCGCTGTACAAGTATCGCGTCGCGTCGCGATCGCATGGCTACGTGTCCGAGCGCGCCGATCCGTACGGCTTCGGCGCGGAGATCCGGCCGCAGACGGCATCCAAGGTCGTCGATCTTGACGGCTACGCCTGGCAGGACGATGGATGGCTCCGTCGCCGGCGCGAGTGGAATCCCCTCGCCGAGCCGATGTCGATCTACGAGGTGCACCTCGGATCGTGGCGGCGCGGCGCCGATAACGGCTGGCTGAGCTATCGGGAGCTGGGTGCGGCGCTTGCGGCCTACGCGCAGGAGATGGGCTATACCCACGTCGAGCTGATGCCGGTTACCGAACATCCGTTCGACGGGTCGTGGGGCTATCAGACCGTCGGCTACTACGCGCCTACCAGCCGCTTCGGCGAGCCGCGCGACTTCATGCAGCTGGTCGACACGCTCCATCTGGCGGGCATCGGCGTGTTGCTCGACTGGGTGCCCGCACACTTTCCCACCGATGGCCATGGCCTCGGCTACTTCGACGGCACTCATCTCTACGAGCACGCCGATCCGCGCCAGGGCCATCACCCCGACTGGAACACCCTCGTCTTCAACTACGGGCGCGCCGAGGTCCGCAATTTCCTGATCAGCAACGCGCTGTTCTGGATCGAGAAGTATCACATCGACGGGTTGAGAGTCGACGCGGTGGCGTCGATGCTGTACCTCGATTACGGCCGCCACGCCGGCGAGTGGATCCCGAACCAGTACGGCGGCAACGAGAACCTCGAGGCGATCGACTTCCTGCGCGAGCTCAACCGGGTGGTCTATCAGGAGCATCCCGGGGTGGTGATGACGGCGGAGGAATCAACCGCCTGGCCGATGGTGTCGCTGCCGATCTACCTCGGCGGCCTGGGCTTCGGCCTGAAGTGGAACATGGGCTGGATGCACGACATGCTCGACTACTTCGCCCATGAACCGGTCTATCGCAGCTACCACCACAACCGCATCACCTTCAGCCTGCTCTACGCCTTTTCGGAACACTTCATCCTGCCCTTCTCGCACGACGAGGTCGTACACGGCAAGCGTTCGATACTCGAGAAGATGCCGGGCGACGACTGGCAGAAGTTCGCGAACCTGCGCCTGCTGTACGGCTACCAGTATGGCCATCCGGGCAAGAAGCTGCAGTTCATGGGCTGCGAGTTCGGGCAGCGCCGGGAATGGAACCATGACGCGTCGCTCGACTGGCACCTCGTGGAAGCACCGCTGCACGAGGGACTGCGCCGTTGGGTCCGCGACCTCAACCACCTCTACCTGAAGGCCCCGGCGCTCAACGATCTCGACGCCGACGCGGCAACCTTCGAGTGGATCGACTGCAACGATCACACGCGCAGCGTGGTCAGCTTCATCCGGCGCGGCTACCGCGCCGAAGACACGCTGCTGTTCGTCTGCAACTTCACCCCGGTGCCGCGCCTCGCCGAACCGATCGGCGTGCCGGCGGGCGGCTACTGGCGCGAGCGGCTGAACAGCGACGCGCACGACTATGGCGGCAGCGGCGTCGGCAACGGCGGCGGCGCCATGGCAGAAGGGATTGCGCAACACGGCCGGCCCTGCCGCCTGCGCCTCTCGGTGCCGCCGCTCGGGATGCTCGTGCTGCAACCGGCCCTGGAGGAATGCGCGTGAGCGCTGCCGATCGCGACCACCTCTGGTACCAAGACGCCGTCTTCTACCAGCTCCATGTCAAGACCTTCTGCGACAGCGACGCGGACGGCGTCGGCGATTTCAACGGCTTGACCAGCAAGCTCGGCTACCTACGCGAACTCGGCGTGGACTGCCTCTGGCTGCTGCCGACATTCCCGTCGCCGTTTCGCGACGATGGCTACGACATCGCCGATTACTACAGCATCCATCACGGCTATGGCACGCTCGAGCACTTCAAGCAGTTCCTGGACGCCGCGCACGCCAACGGTCTCAAGGTCATCACCGAGCTGGTGGTCAACCATACCTCCGACAAACACGCCTGGTTCCAGGAGGCGCGCCGCTCGGTGGACGACCCGCGGCGCGACTGGTACGTGTGGAGCGACAC
Source organism: Acidobacteriota bacterium (assembly GCA_032155105.1). Lineage (GTDB taxonomy): Bacteria > Acidobacteriota > Vicinamibacteria > Vicinamibacterales > UBA2999 > 12-FULL-67-14b. The sequence goes on along the minus strand of JALDXK010000330.1, from coordinate 2,474 downwards.
CGACGATCGCTACGGTGGCGTCCGCATCATCTTCCTCGACACCGAGACCTCCAACTGGGCGTGGGACCCGCTGTCGAAAGCGTACTACTGGCATCGGTTCTTCAGCCATCAGCCGGACCTCAACTACGACAACCCGGCGGTGCGCGAAGAGATGTGGAACGTGATGCGCTTCTGGCTCGACCTCGGCGTCGACGGGTTCCGGGTCGACGCCGTTCCCTACCTGATCGAGCGGGAGGCGACCTCGTGCGAGAACCTGCCTGAGACGCATGAGGTCCTCCGCTTCCTGCGCCGGCGGCTCGACGAGCACTACACCGGAAAGGTCCTGCTGGCGGAAGCGAACCAGTGGCCCGAAGACGTCCGCCCGTATTTCGGCGAGGGCGACGAGTTCCACATGGCCTTTCATTTTCCGCTGATGCCGCGGATGTTCATGGCGCTGCGCCTCGAGGACCGCAAGCCGATCGTCGAGATCCTGCAGCGGACGCCGGAAATCCCGCCCAGCTGCCAGTGGGGCATCTTTCTGCGCAACCACGACGAGCTGACGCTCGAAATGGTGACCAGCGAAGAGCGCGACTACATGTACGACGAATACGCGCGCGACCCGGTGGCCCGCATCAACCTCGGCATCCGCCGGCGTCTGGCGCCGCTGCTCGAGGGGGATCGGCGGCGCATCGAGCTGCTCAACGGGCTCCTGATGTCGCTGCCCGGCAGTCCGATCATCTACTACGGCGATGAGATCGGGATGGGCGACAACATCTATCTCGGCGATCGCAACGGGGTGCGGACGCCCATGCAATGGACCGGCGGCTGGAACGCGGGCTTCTCCGACGCCGACCCCGAGCGCTTGGCGTTCGCGCTGATCTCCAACCCGCTCTATGGCTATCAGGCGGTCAACGTCGTGGCGCAGAAGCGCAACCCGCATTCGCTGCTGCACTGGATGCGCCGCCTGATTCGGGTGCGCAAGACGTCTCCGGTGTTCAGTCGGGGCGCGATCACATTCCTGAGTCCGACCAACCACCGCGTACTCGCCTACCTCCGCACCTTCGAGCGCGAGCAGGTGCTGGTCGTCAATAACCTGGCCGGCAGCGTCCAGGCGGTTGAGCTCGACCTGCGCTCGCTGGCCGGGCTGGTGCCGATCGAGATGTTCGATCACAGCGTGTTTCCGCGGATCGGCGAGCTGCCGTATCTGCTGACCTTGGGGCCGTATGACTTTTACTGGTTCAGGCTGCGCCGGATCTGACGCGCGCGGCGTGGCCGCGTCTGAGGGTTGAAGTGGCCGAGCACAACCTTATGACGGACGACCTGCTGCGCCAGATTATCGGCGTCGGACGGGTCGATCTGCTCGTCGGCGCGCCGCGGATCGATTCGCCCGAGGCGGCGGCGGATCTGGTGCAGGTGGTGCGAACCTGTTTCCGCATCCACTTCCCGCGCGTGCGGGCGGCGTTGCTGCACGCCGATCAACCCGAAACGCCGGACGCGCCATCCATCATGCGGGCCCTCTGGTCGGAGGATCGGGCGTCCGGGGGTCTCCGCACCTTGCACCTGATGACCACGACGGTGCCGCCGCACGATGCCGGGGGCGCCGCCGTGCGCGTGATGCTGTCTGCGGCCGACCTGCTGCAGGCCACCGCTGTCGTCGTCCTCGATCCGGGCGCCGGCGACCTCACGCCGGAGCGGGTGGCCAGGTTCGCCGCGCCGCTGCAGGACGCGAGCGTCGATCTGCTGACGCCGGCGCATCCGCGGCCGCCCGACGCCGGCCTGCTCGTGACACAGCTGGCGCGGCCGCTAACCCGCGGAATCTACGGCCGCGATCTGCGCGAGCCGCTGGTGCCGGAGTTCGGCGCCTCGGCGCGTTTCGTGCGCCACTGCGCCCAGCGCGATTTCGACGTCGATCGCGGCCGATGGGCCACGCACTACTGGATCGCCGCCGAAGCGCTGGCCGGGCAGTTCACGATCCGGCAGGTGGCACTCGGACGGCGCCGTCCGGGGGTGGCGCGCGCCTCCGCCGGCCTGCCCGCGATGTTGCAGCAGGTGGTGACGTCGATCTTCGCCTCGATCGAGGCCACCACCGGCGCGTGGCACGCCCGGCCGGCCGTCGAGGAGGAGCCGGCGGTCGAAGCCGGTGACGCGCCGGCGGCCACGATCGACCCAGGCACAACCGCTCTACTTGACTCGTTTGCGAAAGACGTACAAAACCTCGAGGAGATCATTCGTCGCATCCTGTCGGCAGACACCCACCTCGCGCTGGTCGCAGCCGCCGGCCACGAGACCGGCGGCCGCCTGCCGGCGCCCTTGTGGGCCGACCTGGTCGGTGAGTTCCTCCTTGCCTACCACCACCGCGTCATGCTGCCCGAGCACATCGTGCAGGCGCTGCTGCCGCTGTATATCGCGAGGACGGGCACATTCCTCCTCGAACACGCCACCAGCCCGCCAGCGACGGTGGAAGCTGCGGTCCAGGAGTTGTGGGGGGGGGGGGG